>NZ_JBGLYV010000210.1:0-2586 GCF_047304225.1 Pseudomonas sp. Pseusp3
CCATGCCGGCAAATCCGTGCGCGACCATGGTCTCAGCGGGAACCATTTCGGCAGTGAGCGCAATGACGATAACGGCCGTGGCACCACGACCTCAGGCATCGCCCATTCCAAGGATACTCGCGGTGTCGCCAAGGCCCGGGCCATTTCGGCCTCGAAGCCGGGTGATCACAACACCAAAGGCTTGAGTAAAGCCGGACTGTCGACCTCGAAAAAATCCCATTGAGTTCGCGGTTGTAGAAATCAGTTTCAGAAAATCAAAGAACCCGCCGAGAGGCGGGTTTTTTGCACCTGGCATTAGATCACCGGCCATTGCGCATCTCGCGTCGCACCCCGCACATCATTCACTTCCTTCAGTAAAGCGGCCGCAAAACGGCCCTTGCACGGACAGAAAACGAGCCACCCGGACACATCGCGCAGTGATTTGCGTCCGCGGGCGATTTGTCATGTTCAGCGTCATTTCAATGTAGATATTAGTCAGCCCAATGCGATTTCAATGAGGCTGCCCTGTGTTCCAACGACTTGTGTGTTCGCTGTCTGTCTTGAGCCTGTCCATCGCTGCCGCCCAGGCTGCCGAGACGGTCCCCCTCAACACGCCACGCCTGAAGAGCATCGACAATTTCCGCGATGTCGCCGGGCTTGCCACCGCCTATACCACGGCCAATGACGGTACCCTGCGTGGCGGGGTGTTTTACCGCTCCAACGCGCTGACCCCGTCGGCGGCGGATCTGGCGACCCTCAACGGCCTGGGCATCAAGGCGGTCTACGACCTGCGCACGCCCAGCGAGATCGCCGCTACGCCCGACAGGATGCTCACGGGCGCGACGTACACCAACATCGACATCATCGGCGGCTCCACGTCTGGGGCGAACGTCACCAATGTCGCGTTCCACAGCGCCGCCGAAGCCACCGCCATGATGCAGGACACCAACCGTGATTTCGTCAGGAACGCGGGGATGCGCAGCGAATTCAACCAGCTGTTCAATGAGCTGGCCGCGGTCGACGGCGCGGCGCTGTTCCATTGCACCGCCGGCAAGGACCGTACCGGCTGGACCGCGGCTGTGCTGCAAAGCATCGCCGGAGTCGACGATGCCACCATCATGAGCAACTACCTGGCGACCAACGACTACACCGCCGCGCGTATCAAGGCGACCCTGGCGGCGATGCCACCGGCCATGGCGACCATCTATGCGCCGCTGATCGGTGTGGAAGCCAGTTACCTGCAAGCCGGCCTGGACCAGGTGACCGCGCAGTACGGCACGATGGATAACTACCTCAAGCAAGGCCTCGGCTTGTCCCAGGAAACCATCTACGTGCTGCGCGGCAAGATGGTGTTCTACAACAGCTTGCCGGGCGCGGCGGACCTGGCCGGCAACGCCGCGGCCGGTGCGCAGTTGTTGCAGCAACTGCAGAACAGCAACCTGTCGGGCACCTACAGCGCCTATAACTATTACCTGCAGTCGGCCATCGACGCGCGCAGCCTCGGGGGCGTCGAGTCTACCGTCGGCGGTCAGGTGCACGCCGACGCTGCCAGCTATCTGTTGCGCCAGGGCGCAATGATCGAACAGGCCGCCGCGCCCTTCACCAGCGGCACCGAACTCAAGGCCGGGCAATATCGACTGTGGAGCACCGCCCTGGCGGGGTATCTGGGCACCGACGGCTCATCCCGGGCCTCCAGCAGCAACGAGCATAGCCAGGGCATGATGATTGGCCTGACCCAGCGCTTTTCCGAACAGCTCAGCGCCCATGCCGGATTCGGCTACAGCAACGGCAATGTCGGTGGCGCCGGTGGCGAGGCCGATACCGACCTAACCTTCTTCAGTGTCGGCGCACGCTTTGCACCCAACGGGCTGGAACGTGGCCTGTTCGTGGATGCCGATGCCAGCGGCGGCTATCTGGATTACTCAAGCACGCGCGAACTCGGTGGAGGTCTGGGCACGGCCAAGGGCGACAGTCATGGCAACCTCACCGGCGCGACCCTGGCACTGGGTTACCGTGTTCCGGTGAGCGGCGTGACCCTCGAGCCAAGCCTCGGAGTGCGAATCAGCCACGTCAACCTGTCGGGCTTCCAGGAAAAGGGCAGTGAGCTGGCCCTGGACGTCGACGGTATCCACGAGACCCGCAAAAGCGCGGTGGCCAACCTCAACGCTTCATTTGCACCGGTCGCCCTGGGCGCCTGGCAAGTGGTGCCGGGCGTGCAAGTGGGCTACGAGCATGTGTTGGGCGACCACGAAACCGACAGCGAAGGGCACTTGCTGGGCCTGGATGTTGAACAGCAGGCAGCCTTCGACAACCGTGACCAGTTCACCGGTGGCGTCAATGTCATGGCCAATCTGGGGGCGTGGAGCGTGGGTGCAGAAATCGGCGCCAGCGGTGGCGGCGACAGCCATGGTTTCAATGGTGGCCTGAAGGCGAGCTATCTATTCTGACGGGATCCTTGTGGGAGCGAGCCTGCTCCGGGCGGCGTTCCGACGAAGGCGGCCTGACTGAGTACATATCCGTTTTTTGGGTGACGGCGACTTAGGGTTTCGCCCTTACGGCGACTCACTTTTTTTACAAGCGCCTAAAAAAAGTAAGCAAAAAAACGCT
>NZ_JBGLYV010000211.1:0-2489 GCF_047304225.1 Pseudomonas sp. Pseusp3
ACGTCGGCCTGGGCGGCGGCCAGTTGGGCCTCGGCCCGGGCAATGTCCGGACGGCGGCTGAGCAACTGGCTGGGCACCCCGGCGTCGATGACGGGCCAGGTCAGTTGATCGAAGTGTTCCTGGCCCAACGACAGCGCCTGAACCGGGCGGCCGAGCAGGGCGGCGAGGCTGATTCGCGCATCCTCGGCCTGTTGCTGCACCAGCGGCAGCTGGCGTTGCTGCGCCGCCACCAGGCTTTTTTGCTGCGCCAGTTCAAGGGCGGTGGCCGAGCCCGAATCGAAACGGGTCTGCACCAGTTTCAGCACGCTTTGGGCATTGGCCAGGTTCAGCCCGGCGATGCGGCCCTGCTCCTGCAGCGACAAGGCTTGCGCATAGCCGCCGGCCACGGCGCTGAGCAACGTCAACTCCACGGTGGCCTGGTCGAACTCGCTGGCTTGCAAGCTGAACTGAGCACTGTCGCGGCTGGCCCGCTGGCCACCCCAGAAATCGATTTCGTAGCTGGCCACAAGGTTCGCATTGAAGTAATCGACGGCGTCGTTATCGCTGTCGGCATCGAGCTGACTGTAGCCGCTGCCCCGCAGCAATTTCTGGCGGTTGGCGTTGACCGCGGCCTTGACCTCGGGCAGTTGCGAGCCGCCGGCAATCACCGTATCGGCCCGGGCCTGGCGCACTCTTGCGATGGCCGCGGCCAGATCGTAACTGCCGAGCCGCGCCTGTTCGATCAGGCGACCCAGTTGCGGGCTGCCGAAGCGGCTCCACCATTGTCGGTTGGCATCGGTAACGCCTGCGGTGTGCGGCGATTGCCAGGCAGCGGGAGGCTGGATGCCGCTGTCGGGGCGCTGGGCCGGGCTGCCGCAGGCGCCGAGCAACAGGCACAGGGTTAACACACTGAGTGGCGGCTTCATAAATCGATCATTCACTGGTAAGGGCCGTGACCGGGTCGAGTCGGGCAGCTTTGCGGGCCGGCATGTAGCCGAAGACAACACCGGTGACCAGGGCGCAGCCGAAGGCGCCCAGCACCGCTATCAGAGAGAAGGCGACTGCGACTTCGCTGAAAATCAGCACGCCACCGACGATCAGCGCCAGGGCAATCCCGGTGAGGCCGCCCACCACCGAGAGCATCACCGCTTCGGTGAGGAACTGGCGCAGGATGTCGCGCTGGCGGGCACCGGTGGCCATGCGGATACCGATCTCCCGGGTACGTTCGCGCACGGTCATGAGCATGATGTTCATCACACCGATCCCGCCCACCAGCAGCGAAATCGCGGCAATCGAGCCGAGCATCAGCGACAGGGTGTTTTGCGTGCGTGCCTCGGCCTGGATCATCGCCGCGTTGTTGGTCAGTTCGAAATCGTGCTTGCCGTCGTGCAGGCGCAACATCAGTTGCTCGATGGCTTTTTCGGTTTCCTTGACCTTACGCGCGTCCGCGGCGGCGATGGCGATGTACTCCGGGTTGTGAGTACCGAACAGGCGCACGCTCGCGGCGGAGTAGGGGATGGCGATGCGGTCGTCGCTGTCGGAGTCGCCGGAGCTGGCGCCTTTTTCCGCGAGTACGCCGACCACCTGGAAGGGCACGTTTTCGATCAGGATGTACTGGCCGATCGGGTTGGCCACGTCCTTGAGCAGCTTGGTCCGCACCTTGTGCCCGATCACCGCGACGGCGGCGGCGTTCTGCTCATCGGCGTGGGTGAAGTAGCTGCCTTCGACCACCGGCCAGTTGAAAATCGCCGGGAAGTTGGTGTCGTTGCCACCGACGTAGCTCAAGTGATCGAGGTTGCCAAAGCGCACCCCGGCCTCCTGGCCGTTGACCGGCATGATCCGCATCACCTGGGGCAGGCTGGCAATCGCCGCGACCTCATCGAGGGTGACGATGCCCATCGGCGTGCGCGGGTTGGGGGCCGAGCCGCTGAGGTAAATGATGTTGGAACCGAATGCGCCCATCTGCGCCATCACCTGGCGCTTGCTGCCTTCGCCCACGGCCAGCATCACCACCACCGAGGCGACGCCGATGATGATGCCGAGCAAGGTAAGCGCGGTACGAAACCTGTTTATCCACATCACCCGCCACGCCGCATGCACGGCATCGACCAATTCGCCTTTCCACGCGCCTGTCGCTTCGGCGCCTTCACTCAAGCGCTTGCGCAGGTCGACGGCTTGTAGCGCACCGGGTGTGGCCGAATTTTGCGCGCTCGGGTTTTCGTCGGCGCTGTCGCTGATGATCAGGCCGTCGCGGATCTCGATGATGCGCTTGGCCCGGGCTGCCACTTCGCGGTCATGGGTGATGAGGATCACCACATGACCCTGGCTGGCTAGCTCGTCAAGCAAGGTCATGACCTCGGCGCCGCTGTGGCTGTCGAGCGCGCCGGTGGGTTCGTCGGCAAGGATGATGTGGCCGCCGTTCATCAGGGCGCGGGCAATCGACACCCGTTGCTGTTGACCGCCGGAGAGTTGGTGCGGACGGTTGCCGGTGCGCGAGGCCAGGCCGAGGC
>NZ_JBGLYV010000212.1:0-2433 GCF_047304225.1 Pseudomonas sp. Pseusp3
CTTTTGCGGTCAACTGTTGGCTCTGGTGGGCGGAGAACGGGGGCTGGGTGTGCTCCTTTAATGTTCTGGGGCCCCGCTTTGGCAGCCTCCGGGGCCGCCCCCACTGGGGTGGTGATCAATCGAGCAACGAAATCGCAGTCGGTGCGTCGTCGCCGACCAGCGCCAGGTCTTCGAATTCGTTGACGGCGTTGATCTCGGTGCCCATGGAAATGTTGGTCACGCGCTCCAGGATAATCTCGACGATCACTGGCACCTTGAACTCTTCGATCAGTTCCTGAGCCTTGCGCAGGGCAGGCTGGATCTGAGCCGGTTCGAACACACGCAGCGCCTTGCAGCCGAGGCCTTCGGCCACCGCGACGTGGTCGACACCGTAACCGTTGAGCTCCGGGGCGTTGAGGTTGTCGAAGGACAGCTGCACGCAGTAGTCCATGTCGAAACCGCGTTGTGCCTGACGGATCAGGCCCAGGTACGAGTTGTTCACCACGACGTGGATGTAAGGCAGTTTGAACTGAGCGCCGACCGCCAGTTCTTCGATCATGAACTGGAAGTCATAGTCCCCCGACAGGGCCACGACCTTACGGTTCGGATCAGCCTTGACCACGCCCAGCGCTGCCGGAATGGTCCAGCCCAACGGGCCTGCCTGACCGCAGTTGATCCAGTGACGCGGCTTGTAGACGTGCAGGAACTGCGCGCCGGCAATCTGCGACAGACCGATGGTGCTGACGTAGCAGGTGTCTTTGCCGAACACCTGGTTCATTTCTTCGTAGACGCGTTGCGGCTTGACCGGCACGTTGTCGAAGTGAGTCTTGCGCTGCAGGCTGGCTTTGCGCTGCTGGCAGTCTTGCAGCCAGGCGCTGCGGTTCTTCAGTTTGCCGGCGGCTTGCCATTCGCGAGCGACTTCGATGAACACGGTCAGCGCGGCAGCGGCGTCGGAAACGATGCCCAGGTCCGGGGTGAACACGCGGCCGATCTGAGTGCCTTCGATGTCGACGTGAATGAACTTGCGGCCTTCGGTGTACACGTCGACCGAACCGGTGTGACGGTTGGCCCAACGGTTACCGATGCCCAGTACCACGTCCGACTTCAGCATGGTCGCGTTGCCGTAGCGGTGCGAGGTCTGCAAGCCAACCATGCCCACCATCAGCGGGTGATCGTCCGGGATGGTGCCCCAGCCCATCAGGGTCGGGATAACCGGAATACCGGTCAGCTCGGCGAACTCCACCAACAGATCGCTGGCGTCGGCATTGATGATGCCGCCACCGGCTACCAGCAATGGGCGTTCAGCCTGATCCAGCAAGGCCAGAGCCTTCTCGACCTGGACGCGGCTAGCGGTTGGCTTGGCCAGCGGCAGTGGCTGATAAGCGTCGATGTCGAATTCGATTTCGGCCATCTGCACGTCGAACGGCAGGTCGATCAGCACCGGGCCTGGACGGCCGGAGCGCATTTCATAGAAGGCTTTCTGGAACGCGTAAGGCACCTGGCCCGGTTCCAGAACGGTGGTTGCCCACTTGGTCACCGGCTTGACGATGCTGGTGATGTCGACAGCCTGGAAGTCTTCCTTGTGCATACGGGCGCGGGGTGCCTGGCCGGTAATGCAGAGGATCGGGATCGAGTCGGCCGAGGCGCTGTAGAGCCCGGTGACCATGTCGGTGCCGGCAGGGCCGGAAGTGCCGATGCACACACCGATGTTGCCAGCCTTGGTGCGGGTGTAGCCCTCGGCCATGTGCGAGGCACCTTCAACGTGGCGAGCGAGTACGTGATCGATGCCGCCGACCTTTTGCAGGGCGGAGTACAACGGGTTGATGGCGGCACCCGGGATGCCAAAAGCGGTATCGACCCCTTCACGGCGCATCACCAGAACGGCGGCTTCGATTGCTCTCATTTTGCTCATGGTTTTGTGCCTCTTTACGTTTTGTAATTGTATACAAGTGGCTTTGCGCAGAGTGTATTCACGGCGGACGGCGCAGGTCAATCCATTTTCTCAAGCGCTCGTTTCATTCGTCGGAAGCCCAATCTACTGTGGCTTTTCGTCGCATGTGGCGCCTTTCGATAATTATTGTATACAAAAAAATAATTCATTGTGTTCTATTTGTTGCATCGAGCTGCGGCACAACGGCGCAGCCCAACGACTTTCCGAAAAACAAAATGAGGACGGCACCATGAGCGCTTTAACCTTGAAAGTCGCAGTCAACCTGGTCAACGAGGCCATCAGTGCAGGGCGGGCCATCTCGGCAGCGCCCCTGACCATTGCGGTACTGGATGCCGGGGGGCATCTGATCACCCTGCAGCGCGAAGACGGCGCCAGCCTGTTGCGCCCGCACGTCGCCATCGGCAAAGCCTGGGGCGCCATTGCGCTGGGCAAAGGGTCACGCCTGCTGGCGCTGGACGCCCAGCAACGCCCGGCGTTTATCGCCGCGTTGAACAGCCTGGGGC
>NZ_JBGLYV010000213.1:0-2211 GCF_047304225.1 Pseudomonas sp. Pseusp3
CGGCGCCACCTGCACCGCCGGCGCCCGCGCCTGTGACACCGGCCTCCGCCACTGCCGGCTACTTGAAAAACCCGGCACCGGAATACCCGTCGCTGGCCCAGCGTCGCGGTTGGGAAGGCACGGTGCTGTTGCGCGTGCATGTGTTGGCCAGCGGCAAGCCCGGCGAGATCCAGATCCAGAAAAGCAGCGGTCGCGATGCGCTGGACGAAGCAGCGCTGAACGCGGTGAAACGCTGGAGTTTCGTGCCAGCCAAACAAGGCGATGTCGCCCAGGACGGCTGGGTCAGCGTGCCCATCGATTTCAAGATTCATTAAACCGAAACCAAATTCGCGCGAAACGTTTACACGAGGAATACACCATGACGTTACTGGCATCTCCACTTGAATCCATCGAAAGCGCGGTGATCTGGCTGCTGGTGGTTTTTTCCGTCGCGACCTGGGGTTTGGCATTGCTCAAGGGCGTGCAGTTCGGTCGCCTCAAGGCACAGGATCGAAAGTTTCATCAACAGTTCTGGGCCGCTTCGAGTCTCGACTCGGCGGCCGAGCTGAGCGAAACCCGGCCCGGAGCGGCAGCTCGGGTTGCGCAGGCCGGTTATGCGGCAATCCAAGTGGGCGAGGCGCCGCAGGCGGCGGACCTGAGTCAGGCGATCAATCATCAGGATCGTCTGGAGCGTGCCTTGCGCCAGCAGATCGTGCGCGAGCGCCGGTCGCTGGAAACCGGGTTGGCGGTGCTCGCGAGCATTGGCAGCACCTCGCCGTTCATTGGTTTGTTCGGCACGGTGTGGGGAATCATGGAAGCGTTGAAGGGCATCAGCGCGGCGGGCTCGGCCAGCCTGGAAACGGTCGCCGGGCCCATTGGCGCGGCACTGGTCGCCACTGGTGTGGGGATCGCCGTCGCGGTGCCGGCGGTGCTGGTTTACAACTATTTTTTGCGCCGTTTGAAACTGACGGCGGCGGACCTGGATGACTTCGCCCATGACTTCTACAGCCTGGCGCAGAAGAGTTCGTTCCGCGTGCTGATCCACCCGACGGCGCACAAGGCGGCAGCCCAGGGCAACGTGCAGAAAGTGAAGGAGGCGTCCTGATATGGCCTTCTCCACGCAAGACACTGACGAGGTGCTCAGTGAGATCAACGTGACGCCACTGGTGGATGTGATGCTGGTGTTGCTGGTGGTGTTCATCGTCACCGCACCGCTGCTGACCAACGCGATTCCGATCAACCTGCCCAAGACCGAGGCGGTAGCGCCGGTGGAGCAGAAAGACCCGTTGGTGGTGAGCATCGACGGTGCCGGCAAACTGTTTATCAACAAGGACGAGATACAGCCGGATCTGCTGGAGTTCAACCTCAAGTCGGCGAAGGCCAGGGACCCCGAGGTGCGCGTGCAGTTGCAGGCGGACGATGGTGTGAATTACGGCGAAGTGGCGCGGGCCATGGCGTCGATCGAGCGGGCCGGGATCACCAAACTATCGGTGATCACTGCGCGTTAACGGATTTTCGTTTTCCGGGGCCGTCTCCTTGGCAGGGTGCGGCCCCTTTTTTTTGCCTCGATTTTCGCAACGCCGCAGTACCCCTGTGGGAGCGGGCTTGCTCGCGAATGCAGAGTGTCAGACGACAAGGATGTTGGATCTGATGGCCCCTTCGCGAGCAAGCCCGCTCCCACATTAGGTCGAGTTTAATATGCCATATAGGTCTTAATAAATAGCTTCTTATTCCTTAACGAATATATCTCGCCTCCCTATACTCGACCGGGAACAGACACGCAGGAGAGCTTCCCCATGCGCAACGAATCAATTCGCTACCTGATTGTGCCGGGCTGGCAAGGATCGCCAGAAGATCATTGGCAAAGCCACTGGCAGAACAGCCTGCCGAACAGCGCGCGGGTGGAGCAGGCCGACTGGCTGACGCCACGCCGTGAAGACTGGGTTGCGGCGCTGGCCGAGGCGATTGCCGCCGACAGCACGCCGGTCATCCTGATCGCCCATAGCCTGGGTTGCATCACCGTTGCTCACTGGGCGGCCACCGCGCCTGTGCAGTTTTTGCGTCAGGTGCGCGGTGCCTTGCTGGTCGCGCCGGCGGACGTCGAACGCCCGGCCTGCGCGCCGGCCTTGCGTAACTTCGCACCAATCCCGACGGACCTGCTGCCATTCCCGAGCCAGGTTGTCAGCTCTGACAATGACAGCGCCGTCAGCGCACCGCGAGCCCTGCAACTGG
>NZ_JBGLYV010000214.1:0-2053 GCF_047304225.1 Pseudomonas sp. Pseusp3
CCCGTGGCCGGGTCGTGGCCATGGCCACTGCCGGCGTCGAGCCGCGCATCATGGGCATCGGCCCGGTACCGGCCACCCGCAAGGTGCTGGAACTGGCCAACCTGAGCCTGGCGGACATGGACGTGATCGAACTCAACGAAGCCTTCGCCGCACAAGGTCTGGCGGTGTTGCGTGAACTGGGCCTGAGCGACACCGATCCGCGGGTCAATCCCAACGGCGGCGCCATCGCCCTTGGTCATCCGCTGGGTATGAGCGGCGCGCGACTGGTCACCACCGCCCTGCATGAGCTGGAAGAACGTAACGGCCGTTACGCCCTGTGCACCATGTGCATCGGCGTCGGCCAAGGGATCGCGCTGATCATCGAGCGTCTATCCCACTAAAGAATCGCGATTCCCAAGGAGCCCAGAGGTATCCTTGGGGCATGCACTCAAAGCCCCTGCGCGCAGGAGCTGGAACACAAAAACAATTCGAGTGAACACATGAACATGCCAATTGCCCAAGCCGTGCTGAACCCTGTGCTGGACCCGCTGGAAACCGCCAGCATCGACGAGCTGCGCCAGCATCAGCTGGAACGCCTGCGCTGGAGCCTGAGCCACGCCTACCACAATGTGCCGCTGTACCGTCAGCGCTTCGATGCGCTGGGCGTGCACCCGGACGACATCAAGTCTCTGGACGACCTGGCGAAATTCCCTTTCACCACCAAGTCCGACCTGCGGGACAACTACCCCTACGGCATGTTTGCCGTGCCGATGCACGACATCGTGCGTTTGCACGCGTCCAGCGGCACCACCGGCAAACCGACCGTGGTCGGCTACACCCAGAACGACATCGACACCTGGGCCAATGTGGTGGCCCGCTCGATCCGCGCCGCTGGCGGCCATCGTGGCGACAAAGTGCACATTTCCTATGGCTACGGCCTGTTCACCGGCGGCCTCGGCGCGCATTACGGTGCCGAACGCCTCGGCTGCACGGTGATCCCGATGTCCGGCGGCCAGACGGAAAAACAAGTGCAACTGATCAAGGATTTCCAGCCGGACATCATCATGGTCACGCCGTCCTACATGCTCAACATCGCCGACGAAATCGAGCGCCAGGGCATCGATCCGCACAAACTGGCCCTGCGCCTGGGCATCTTCGGTGCCGAGCCGTGGACCGCCGAACTGCGCAGCGCCATCGAGGCACGCATGGGCATCACTGCCCTGGACATCTACGGTCTCTCGGAAATCATGGGCCCGGGCGTGGCCATGGAATGTGCCGAAACCAAGGACGGCCCGACCATCTGGGAAGACCACTTCTATCCGGAAATCATCGACCCGGTCACCGGCGAAGTACTGCCGGACGGGCAGATGGGCGAACTGGTGTTCACCTCCCTGAGCAAAGAAGCCCTGCCGATGATCCGCTACCGCACCCGCGACCTGACGCGCCTGCTGCCGGGTACTGCGCGACCGATGCGCCGCATCGACAAGATCACCGGACGCAGCGATGACATGCTGATCATCCGCGGGGTCAACGTGTTTCCAACGCAGATCGAGGAGCAGGTCCTCAAAGTCAAACAGCTTGCCGAGTGCTATGAGATCCACCTGTATCGCAACGGCAACCTGGACAGTGTCGATGTGCATGTGGAGTTGAAGGCCGAGCATCAGCACCTGACCGACGAACAGCAGAAGGCTGTTTGCGGGGAACTGAGCAAGCACATCAAGACGTATATCGGGATCAGTTCGCGGATCGTTTTGCAGCCTTTCCACTCGATCAAGCGATCCGAGGGCAAGGCTTGCCACGTGGTGGATAAACGTCCTAAAGCATGACTGCTGCACCCTTTATGGCCCCGCTTTATGCGGGGCTTTTTTTTGGATTGGGATTGGGATTGGGATTGGGGGCATATCCGTTTCTTCGGTAACGGCCACTTATTGTTCCGCTTTTACAGCGGGTTACTTGGAAAAGCCTGTAGGAGCGAGCTTGCTCGCGATGGTCGTCAACGATGACGCTGGCAGCCTGACACCCCGCGGTGTTCTGTCGTTTATAGCGAGCAAGCTCGCTCCTACAGGGCCCGCCG
>NZ_JBGLYV010000215.1:0-1956 GCF_047304225.1 Pseudomonas sp. Pseusp3
CTCCTGCATTTGATTTGTGCACGACGCAAATCAAATGCAGGAGCGGGCTTGCTCGCGAAGGGGGCGACTCGGTCTTGAGCCTTACTTCTCAGGCATCGGCATCGGGAACGGCATGACATTGCCGACCGCGCCACGGGCTTCGCTGATTTTCGGTGTGCCCAGACGCTCGACTTCGTCGATACGCACGATCGAATGCATCGGCACAAAACTGCGCACCACGCCTTCGAACTGAGCCTTGAGCTTTTCTTCGCTCGGATCGACGACCACTTGCGTGCGCTCGCCAAAGACGAACTCTTCCACTTCCAGAAAGCCCCACAGATCACTTTGATAGATCTGCTTGGCGTACATTTCGAACACCTGGCCCTGGTTGAGGAAAATCACCTTGTAGATTGGAGCTTCACGTTTGGTCATGGTGGGCGGGTAACACATCGGGGTAAAAATGAGGGCGCAAACTATAGCACAGCCGTCGGACGCGCAACGGTAGGAACCACGGGCCATGTTCCCTATAATGCGCGGTTCTTTGAATCAGGTGATGACTCTTTCCATGGCCAAGAAGCTTTACATCGAAACCCACGGTTGCCAGATGAACGAGTACGACAGCTCGCGCATGGTCGATCTGCTGGGCGAACATCAGGCCCTGGAAGTCACCGCCCGCGCTGAAGACGCCGACGTGATCCTGCTCAACACCTGCTCGATCCGCGAACGTGCACAGGACCGGGTCTATTCCCAGCTCGGTCGTTGGCGCGAACTGAAACTGGCCAACCCGGACATGGTGATCGCCGTCGGCGGCTGCGTGGCCAGCCAGGAAGGCGCGGCCATCCGCGATCGCGCGCCGTACGTCGATGTGGTCTTTGGCCCGCAGACCCTGCACCGCCTGCCGGAAATGATCGACGCCGCGCGCATCAGCAAGCTGCCGCAAGTCGACGTCTCGTTCCCGGAAATCGAAAAATTCGACCATTTGCCCGAGCCGCGCATCGACGGCCCGAGCGCTTACGTGTCGGTGATGGAAGGTTGCAGCAAGTACTGCACGTTCTGCGTGGTGCCCTACACCCGTGGCGAAGAGGTCAGCCGGCCGTTCGACGACGTGATTGCCGAGATCATTCACCTGGCCGAAAACGGCGTGCGGGAAGTGACGCTGCTGGGGCAGAACGTCAACGGCTATCGCGGCCTCACCCATGACGGGCGCCTGGCGGATCTGGCCGAGCTGATCCGCGTGGTCGCCGCAGTCGATGGCATCGACCGCATCCGTTACACCACGTCGCATCCGCTGGAGTTCTCCGACAGCCTGATCCAGGCCCACGCCGACGTGCCGGAGCTGGTCAAGCACCTGCACCTGCCGGTGCAGTCGGGCTCGGACCGCATCCTCGCCGCGATGAAGCGCAACCACACCGCGCTGGAATACAAATCCAAACTGCGCAAGCTGCGCGCCGCCGTGCCGGGAATCTGCATCAGCTCGGACTTCATCGTCGGCTTCCCGGGCGAGACCGAGAAAGACTTCGAGCAAACCATGAAGCTGATTGCCGACGTCGGTTTCGACTTTTCCTATTCGTTCGTCTACAGCCAGCGCCCGGGTACGCCGGCTGCCGACCTGGCCGATGACACACCGGAGGAGTTGAAAAAAGAGCGTCTGAATGCCCTGCAACATCGCCTGAACCAGCAAGGTTTCGAGATCAGCCGACAAATGGTCGGTTCGATCCAGCGGATCCTGGTGACCGATTACTCGAAAAAAGACCCGGGCGAGTTGCAAGGCCGGACCGAGAATAACCGTATCGTCAACTTCCGCTGCGACAATCCGACCCTGATCGGCCAGTTCGCGGATGTGCACATCGATGCCGCGCAGCCGCACTCGCTGCGGGGTTCGCTGATCCAATAATCGCCACAGATCAATGTGGGAGCGGGCTTGCTCGCGAATAGGGAGTGTCAGTCAATAAATAGGTAACAGACACACCGCTTTCG
>NZ_JBGLYV010000216.1:0-1789 GCF_047304225.1 Pseudomonas sp. Pseusp3
GTGCATCAGGCAACATAAATGGTGAATGTGCCGGCCTCTTCGCGAGCAAGCCCGCTCCCACATTAGTTTGTGTCACCACCTAAATTCCCCGGCGCTTTCTACGTTTACAGGACAGCTCCCCGTCCCTGTCCGGCCCTGCCGGCAGCGTTCAGCCATCGACCCGATGCTGAACGACGGGCCGATTTTCCCAGGCCGGAACCCTGCATGAAACGTCCCCGACAGACCCGACGCGCCCTGCTTGCCGCACTTTTTCTGATCCCTGTAGTTGCCGTCGCCGCCTGGCAATTCATCCCGCCGGGCCGCGACCAATTCGCCACCGTCCAGGTCAGCCGCGCCGACATCGAAAGCAGCGTCACGGCATTGGGCACCCTGCAACCGCGGCGCTATGTCGACGTCGGCGCCCAGGCTTCCGGGCAAATCCACAAGATCCACGTGGAAGTCGGCGACGTGGTCAAGGAAGGCCAGTTGCTGGTGGAAATCGACCCGTCCACGCAACAGGCCAAACTCGACGCCGGGCGCTTCTCCATCGAAAACCTCAAGGCGCAGTTGCAGGAACAACGGGCGCAACACGAACTGGCCCGGCAGAAACACCAGCGCCAACAGAACCTCGCCGCCGGCGGTGCCACCCGTGAAGAAGACGTGCAGACCGCCCAGGCCGAATTGCGCGTGACCCAGGCGCGCATCGACATGTTCCTGGCGCAGATCCGCCAGGCCGAAGCCAGTCTGCGCAGCGATCAGGCCGAGTTGGGCTACACGCGGATTTATGCACCGATGGCCGGCACTGTGGTGGCACTGGATGCTCGCGAAGGCCAGACCCTCAACGCCCAGCAGCAGACGCCGCTGATCCTGCGCATCGCCAAACTGTCGCCGATGACCGTGTGGGCCGAGGTTTCGGAGGCCGACATCGGTCACGTCAAACCCGGCATGCACGCCTGGTTCACCACCCTGAGCGGCGGCACCCGGCGCTGGACCAGCACCGTGCGGCAAATCCTCCCCGTCCCGCCCAAACCACTGGACCAGACCAGCCAGGGCGGCGGCAGCCCCGCCAGCACCAGCAAAAGCGGGAGTGCCCGCGTGGTGCTGTACACCGTGTTGCTGGACGTCGACAACGCTGACAACGCCTTGATGGCGGAAATGACCACCCAGGTATTTTTCGTCGCCAATCAGGCGCAGAACGTACTCACCGCGCCCATCGCTGCCCTGCGGGCCGGCGCGCAGGCAGACCTGCAGACCGCACAAGTGGTCGCCAGCAATGGCAGCATCGAGCAGCGCAACGTGCGTACCGGTATCAGTGACCGCCTGCGGGTACAGATCCTCGATGGCCTGCAGGAAGGCGATCACCTGTTGATCGGCCCGGTCGACGGGAGTGGCGGCTGAATGCGGACGCCCTTGATCGAACTGCACGAAATCCGTAAAGCCTACGGCGGTGGCGACGCCCCTGAAGTTCACGTATTGCGCGGCATCGACCTGTCGATCCATGCCGGTGAATTCGTGGCGATTGTCGGCGCCTCCGGTTCCGGCAAGTCGACGCTGATGAACATCCTCGGCTGCCTCGACCGCCCGACCTCGGGCGAATACCGCTTCGCCGGGGAGAACGTCGCGGCCCTGGACAGTGACGAACTGGCCTGGCTGCGCCGCGAAGCCTTCGGTTTCGTATTCCAGGGTTACCACCTGATTGCGTCCGGTTCGGCCCAGGAAAACGTCGAGATGCCGGCCATCTACGCAGGCTTACCGACCGCCGAACGCCACGCCCGCGCCGCCGCCCTGCTCGACCGCCTCGGCCTGGCCT
>NZ_JBGLYV010000217.1:0-1722 GCF_047304225.1 Pseudomonas sp. Pseusp3
GGCCACCAGCGAGGAGCCCCAGGCCACTGAGCAGCAAACACCGCCCGGCGCCACGACGCAGCCTTCGGACGGCGGCGAGCCGCAGGCGCAAGAACCGCAGACTGGCGCCGACACCAGGCATCCGCCCACGTCGCCACGCAAGCCCGGAACCAACGAAGTTCCAGGCAGTGAATTGGGTGACGAGCAACACACGACGCCGCCCTTGCGCCCGGCCACCGACAGCATCGAAGGTGAACAGCGTCAGGCGCTGGAGCAGTGGTTGCGGCAGATCCCGGATGACCCCGGTGAGCTGCTGCGGCGCAAATTCTGGTACGAACAGCAACAACATCAGGATCAGGAAAAAACTCGATGACCCGCTTCACCGTTATATTGCTCGCGCTGCTGCATGGCCTGTTGTTCTGCACCGTTCAGGCGCAGGCAGCAGAGCTGGTCGCCAGTGTGGACCGCAGTCGCCTGAGCTCGGGCGAGACGGTCGAGCTGACCCTGGAATCCACCGACGTGACACAGTTCGGCAAACCCGACATGACACCGCTGGAGCCGTTGTTCGAAGTGCGCGGCACACGCCAGGTCAACCAGTTGAACACCCTTAGCGGTGAAAACCGGGCCACCACACGCTGGATCGTCACCCTCCTGCCCCGGCAAAACGGCAGCGTGGTGATTCCGCCACTGCAACTGGGCGAACTGCAGAGCCAGCCGATCACCCTGCAAGTGGTCGAGAGCGAAACACCGGACAACCCGAACAAACGGGCCGCGGTGTTCATTGACGCCAGCCTCGATCAAACCAGCGTGTACGTTCAGGCCCAGGCGATCCTGACCCTGCGCATCTACCATTCGGTGTCGCTGTACGACGACAGCAGCCTGCCACCCTTGCAGATATCTGATGCCCGTATCGAACAATTGGGCGACTCACGCACCTACGAAAAAGACATCGACGGCCTGCGCCATGGCGTGATTGAAATGCGCTACGCGATCTACCCGCAACACAGTGGCGAACTGATCATTCCGGCGCAGGTCTTCAACGCTGCGCTGGTCGATGCACAACCGGTACAGGACGCGGCCCAGGGGCCGAAATCCGGCAAGCTGATGCGCGTGACCTCGGCCGAACTGCTGTTGACGGTCAAGGCCAAACCCATCACCTATCCGGCCGATGCCCCCTGGCTGCCTGCGCGCAGCCTGACCCTGAGCGATAGCTGGAACCCGGAGCCGGATCATGCCCAGGTGGGCGATTCATTGACCCGCAGCCTGACGGTGAAGGCCGAAGGCTTGTCCAGCACCCAGCTACCACCGCTGCCCGGCACCGATGTCGGCGGTCTGCGCCGCTACCCGGATCAACCAGTGCTCGGCAATCAGAACAGCGAACGCGGCCTGGTCGGCAGTCGTGAAGACCGCGAGGCCCTGGTGCCGACACGGACCGGCGCCATCGAGCTGCCCACCGTCGACGTGGTGTGGTGGAACACCTTCGAAGACCATCTGGAGCACAGCAGCCTGCCCGCTCGCACGCTGCACGTGGCGGCCAATCCGAACCTGGTGGTCGACACCCCGGCCGGCACCTCAGCGATCGATGCCAGCGCCGACAGCCAAGCGCTCTGGCGCTGGAAGCTCAGCACCTTGATTCTGGCCTGCACCACCCTGCTCGGCTTCGGCCTCTGGTGGCGTGGCCGCTGGCAACCGGCGGTGATGCGTGCCGCTCAAACCGGGCCAAGCCCGCGCACCGTCCTCGAC
>NZ_JBGLYV010000218.1:0-1717 GCF_047304225.1 Pseudomonas sp. Pseusp3
CCCACCGGGCATGCCGCGCTGGACGCCGCATTGCCCAGCGGAGGCTGGCCGGAGGCGGCGCTGACGGAAATCCTCTTGGCCGGGCAGGGCGTGGGCGAGTTGCAACTGGTGTGGCCGACACTGGCACGGCTGTCGGCGGCGGGCGAGCGCATCGTGCTGGTGGCGCCGCCTTATTTGCCGTATCCCCAGGCGTGGCAGAGCGCCGGGGTCGATCTGCGTCAGTTGTCGATCATCCAGGCCGGCGAGCGCGATGCGCTGTGGGCCGCGGAACAATGCCTGCGCTCGGGCAGTTGCGGTGCGGTGCTGTGCTGGCCGCACAAGGCCGATGACCGCGCCTTGCGCCGCTTGCAGGTGGCGGCGGAAACCGGCCAGACCCTGGCCTTCGCCTATCGTCCCCTCAGTGAAGCGATCAACCCTTCGCCGGCGGCCTTGCGCATCGCCATCGATGCCCGACCGGCACAACTGCGTGTACTCAAGTGCCGTGGCGGCCTGGCCCGTTCGGCGCCGATTGCCTTCGCCGTGGGGCATTGAGGTTGCCATGCGCTGGGTCTGCATTGTTTTCCCGCAATTGGCGCTGGACGCGGTACTGCGTCAGCGCGCCGATCCCGAGGAACCCCTGGCGTTGCTGACCGGCCCGGCCCAGCGCCGGGTGCTGCAGGCAGTCAACGGTGCGGCGCGGGCGCTGGGCTTGCGTCCCGGCCAGTCCATGAGCGCGGCACAGGCCTTGAGCAAAGGTTTTGTCACGGCCGAATACGATGCCGCTGAAATCGAACACTGGCAGCAGTTTCTCGCCGCCTGGGCCTATCGCTTCAGTTCCCAGGTCAGCGTGCATTACCCCCGGGCCGTGGTGTTCGAGATCGAATCCAGTCTCGGCCTGTTCGGTGCCTGGCCGCAATTCGAAGCGCTTTTGCGCCGTGAGCTCGGTGAGCTGGGGTTTCGGCACCGCATCGTGGCCGCGCCCAACCCGGTGGCGGCACGGGTGCTGGCCAACGCCTATGACGGTCTGGTGGTGCCGGACGATCAAGCCTTGCAGCATCATCTGGGGCAAATGCCCGTCGACCGGGTCGGCCTCGACGCATCGGTCGCCACGGCCTTGTCGCGCATGGGCCTGCGCACCTTGAGCCAGGTGCAGGCGTTGCCCAGGCACAGCCTGGCCCGGCGTTTCGAGGTCCAGGTGCTCAAGCATCTGGATGCCCTGTCCGGTTTGCGGCGGCTGGCGCTGGCGTTTTACTTGCCGCCGGACCGCTTCGATGTGCGTATCGAGCTCAATTTCGATGTGCAGTCCCATCAAGCCTTGCTGTTTCCGTTGCGCCGGTTGACTGGCGACCTGTCGGCGTTCCTCTGCGGTCGCGACAGCGGCGTACAGCGTTTCGACCTGCATCTGGAGCATGCCGGGTTGCCGGACACGGTCATCAAGGTCGGCCTGCTCAGCGCCGAGCGCGATCCGGCGATGCTCTTCGAGCTGGCCCGGGGGCGGCTGGAGCAAGTCCAGGTCGAGGCGCCGGTGCGCGGCTTTCGCTTGCGCGCCGAGGATTTGCCGGCCTTCGTGCCCCAGCATCGGGAACTGTTCGACGATCGCCCGCAACAGTCCCTGCCCTGGGAGCAGTTGCGCGAACGCCTGCGTGCACGGCTGGGGGATGACGCGGTGCATGGCTTGCGTTTCCAGGCCGATCACCGCCCCGAGTGCGCGTGGCAGGCCAGTGCCGACAGCCAGCCT
>NZ_JBGLYV010000219.1:0-1664 GCF_047304225.1 Pseudomonas sp. Pseusp3
GGCGGTCTGTCAGTCGAAGTTTTTGTTGGCTGACAGACCGCCTTCGCGAGCAAGCCCGCTCCCACATTTGTTCAGTGTTTACAACAGGCTGATCGGGTAGCTGATGATGACGCGGTTCTCATCGAACTCGTTGTTGCTGTAGTCGCGACGCATGGTCGAGTTGCGCCATTTCACGTTCAGGTCTTTCAGCGCACCGCTCTGCACGGTGTAACCCAGTTCTGATTCACGTCCCCATTCCTTGCCATCGGTGATGCTGCCGGTGTGCACGTTATCGCCACTGATATAGCGGTTCATCAGGGTCAGGCCCGGTACGCCGAGGGCGACGAAGTTGTAGTCGTGGCGCACTTGCCAGGACTTTTCCCGGGCATTGTCGTAGCTGGAGTTGTAGCTGTCGTTGGCCAGTGTGCCGCCGCTGGTGCCGTTGACCCGCATCCAGGCGTTGTCGCCGGTGAGTTTCTGCAGGCCGACGTAGAACGTGTTGCCGCCGTATTTGGCCGAGAACAAGCCGTACATGGTCTTGTTGTCCAGCTCACCGGCCCGGGCGCTGCCGTCATCCTTGCCGTAGAAGAAACCGAGGTTGGCGCCCAGGGTCCAGTCGCCAAGCGGTTGGCTGTGGATCAGATTGATGAATTGCTGGCTGTAGATGTCCTTGAGCTCGGCGTTCCACAGACCGATCTGGGTACGTTTGTCGTTGAACAGGTATTCACCGCCCTGGAAGTTGAAACGGTCGGAGGTGAACGCGGCTTTGCCGGTCATCGACATGTCGCTCATGCTGCTGTCGTCGCGTGGGCTGTTCTGGCGGAACTGGCCGCCGTAGAGCGTCAGGCCGTTGATTTCCTTTGAGGTGATCTGGCCGCCACGGAAAGTTTGCGGCAACGAGCGACCGTCGTCCGAACGCAGGATCGGCAGCACGGGCATCCATTCGCCAACTTTGATTTCGGTCTGTGACAGCTTCGCCTTGAACGCCACGTTGGTGCGGCCGAAGTTGTCCGCCGGGCGGCCATCGTGGTCCAGCGGCAGCAGTTGCGTACCGCCGGTGCCTTTGCCGCCGTCGAGCTTCACCGAATACAGACCGAGCACGTCCATGCCGAACCCGACGGTGCCCTGGGTAAAACCGGACTTGGCGTCGAGGATGAAACTCTGCGTCCACTCTTCAGCCTTGCCCTGGGCCTTGGTCGGGTTGGTGAAGTTGCGGTTGATGTAGAAGTTGCGCAGGTTCAGGTTGACCTTGGCGCCTTCGACAAAGCCCGGCTCTTCGGCGCAGGCGGGCAGGGCGGTACTGGCCAGGGCGGCGGCGATCAGGCCGGGAACGAAATATTGCGCGGTGGAAGGCGTCATGGACTCGGGTCTCTCTAATTCTTGGGGATGAAGCGGGGTGATGCCGCAACCCGGGGTTGCAGACGAACATTGGAATTCAGCACAAACGAAGTGGATCAGCCGGAGAGGGCGGGGCGCGGGGGCATGGTGTCGAACCTGTTGTTATTGGTTTTGTGGGTCGGATGGTGAATGGAATGTACTAGATGGTTCAATTGTTAAAAGCAGGTTTTGGGCGATTATCGAACGCAACATTGGCCGGGGATTTGTGTTGTTTGTACTGGCCCTTTCGCGGGGGCAGCCCCCCCCACCAATAAAAAGGGTGGTTGAGAAAAGAAAACGGGGGGATT
>NZ_JBGLYV010000021.1:0-75327 GCF_047304225.1 Pseudomonas sp. Pseusp3
TAAAACCGTGACCAACACTCAGGCGGCCACAGCCTACTGAGGCGGCAGTTTCATCTCGGAGAAAGGCGCCGAGAGGCATCCCCCCTGAAAGGCCCCCATAAAACCAGATAGCCGTCATACAAGCTTAACGGCAGCTACGCCCCCCCCGCAGATCCGTGTTGAGCAGTTGCCATCATCAGCGTTCCCCCGCTCCCATTCTTGCCCCATCAGGCATACGGCGCGACCGCTACATCAAGATTGGCAGCTTGCTCAATGAACGGAAATACTCTATCGTTCATGAACAAAATCAGCATATAGTTCACGAGCGTCCAGCATCCAGGCTCCCATCCCCTGAAAGCCCATGCGCCGTGGCGATGTGTGAGCCCTACCTGGATCTCAGCGGCAGGTTGGGTGGATTTGGCCATCCGAAGCTGATTGATACTGAGGCCGCTCCAGGTAATGAATTCATCACGGTCATAACATTGTCACATCGGCGGTTTTGACCACTAGGCAAATCACAAATCATATCGGGATGAGATTATGCAAACTACAGCCAACAATTACATTTTAAACGTAAGCTGTCCGGCTACGTCGGGGATAATCTCAGCGATTTCCTCTTTCCTTGCTGAGAGCGGTTTCTATATTAGTGAAATGGCACAGTATGACGACGAGCAAAATGGAAGGTTTTTCACACGCGCGTTGTTCCGCTGCAACGATGGAGCGGCTATCGATCTCAATTCTGTGCGAAACGATTTCGCTTCGATCGCCGAAAGATTCGATATGCACTGGTCTATTCATCCCGAGAATGACCCGATGCGGGTGCTTTTAATGGTGAGTAAATTCGACCACTGCCTCTCTGATCTATTATACCGACGCGCCAAAGGGGATCTCGAAATGGAGATTACTGCGGTTGTGTCCAATCATCTGGACTTACGCCCCATGGTAGAGCGCGAGGGAATCAGATTTGTTTACCTGCCAATAACAAAGGAAACAAAGGCGCAACAGGAGGCTGCATTAATGAAAATCGTGCAGGACACTGGCACGGAGCTGGTTGTACTAGCGCGCTACATGCAAATTCTCTCCGACAATCTGTGCAAGCAGCTGTCCGGACGCGCTATCAATATTCACCATTCCTTCCTTCCTGGCTTTAAAGGAGCGAAGCCGTACCATCAAGCATATGAACGCGGCGTGAAACTCATCGGCGCTACTGCACACTACGTCACCAGCGATTTGGACGAAGGTCCAATAATCGAGCAAGAGGTGCAACGCGTCGATCACGCATACGTTGCCGAGGCATTGGTCGCGGTTGGCCGTGACACCGAAACTCTCGCCCTCTCTCGAGCGGTGAAATGGCATATCGAACGCCGTGTATTCATGAACGGCAGTCGGACCATTATTTTCCGCTGACAACGGCTCGTATTTTCTTCAAGAGCTTGCCCATAAGCATTTAATTCATCAATCCGGCCTCCCGAAAATTAAGACTTGGAGGCTTAATTTGAGCGCAAATTTAAACATCGCGGATGAATGCGAGCCATGAACAATACCGTTCTTGAATCCTCGGCTTTTGCTGGAAACAAAAGGCGTAATATCGAATCCGGTAGCTCGCTTCTGTATAGCACTGCCACTACCTTATTCCTTTCAAAAGGGTTTCATGGGGTAAGCTTGCGGAAGCTTGGCGATCAGCTGGGCATCCACGCTGGTTCGCTTTATCACCATTTTGAGAGTAAGCAAGCGCTGCTTTTCGACCTACTCGAGGAACATGAGTACGCCCTGGCTGCGGCCCTTAAAGCTGTAAGAGGAGCAACTCCGAAGATTCAGCTTCTTGATTTCATCAAGCGATATTTAAGCTTCCTGTCTAGCCATTCGGAGAATTTCCAACTGGCGGTGCTTGAGCATAGAAATCTAACGCCTAACCAGCAGGTTGTTATCCGAGAATCTCGCGAGCGTTGGCAGCATTCGCTGAATTGCATATTGCAGCAGGGAAAGAACGTGGGTCTTTTTGCTTACGACGATCTACGGTGCACGAAGACCAGCATCATAGCAATGCTTAACCATTTGAGCACTTTGGAAATCTCCAGCACTGAAATTATTTGCCATGGGCAACGCCAGATCCTGCGAATGCTCAATCCAGCACCGGGCTAAAAATAGCGAAAAATGCTACCAAGAAATTAATCGTAAATATTTCTCTACCCGACTCCCTGAGAAAAAACAATGACAAAATCCGACCTGATTATCGATGGAAAATCTTTCGCCGCTCGTCTACTTGAGACGGTTTCAGTGGAGGCATTCGAATTCCGTGACCAGCATGGACATGCTCCTGGGCTTGCTGTCATCTTGGTAGGACAGGACGCCGCCAGCCAAGTCTATGTGTCTACGAAAATGAAAAAAGCTGAGGAGGCGGGGATTAAATCCTACCCGTACTTCCTGGAGTCAACCAGCAGCGAGGAGGAGATTCTCTCGCTCATTTGCAAACTTAACAGCGACCCTTTAGTTCACGGCATCTTGGTTCAATTACCACTCCCTCCCGAAATTGATGAACGGTTGATCACGACCGCGATCGATCCTGCTAAGGATGTCGATGGTTTCCATCCCGTTAACGTGGGGATGCTTAGTCAAGGGCACCCTAAATTGGTCCCTTGTACACCTTTAGGATGCCTGCTGCTTCTGAAGGATCGCTTAGGAGATTTGGCGGGAAAGAAGGCGGTAATAGTGGGGAGGTCGAACATCGTAGGAAAGCCTATGGCGAGCCTGCTATTGAACGAAAACTGCACCGTGACCATCGTACACTCACGATCACGGAACCTGCGGTATGAATGTTCAAAGGCTGACATACTAGTAGTAGCTGTTGGGCGGCCGCGCTTTATTTCCTCTAACTACATAAAGCCAGGCGCCGTGGTAATTGATGTCGGGATCAATCGTATTGATGACGACAGTGGCAAACAGCTCGTTGGAGATGTTGATTACGCCTCAGCTCTGAGTGTTGCCGGCGCGATAACACCTGTTCCAGGAGGAGTTGGCCCAATGACAGTAGTTTGCTTAATGAAAAACACGCTAATTGCAGCAAAGTCGCTTGCCGCAGCCATTGACAATTGATACCACCCGGCGAAGCCGACGATGTTTTACACCACTGCCGATAGTGAGGTCTTTTATGCCGCGCACAATTTCCAATGCTCAAGAAGCACTAGCATGGATGGATGTGTCGGCGCTGATTGAAAACTGACCCACCCTGCCGATTGAAAATTGACCTAGGGCGGATTGCTGATTTTTGCATCAGCAATTGTGGATAAGCTTAGCAGTCGTGTCCCGATGGAAGGGGCATTTAGCCCCACCGCATGTGGGCATGCGGCAGGGTATTTTCGGTGCAGATCAAAACAGCTCATCGTCCTCGGCACCATCATCGTCTTTGCGCTTTCGTTCACGTGATTTGATCTTGGTCTGGGCGACCAGGCTGCTGTGTTGCAGACGGTAGGACTCGTTGCCCGTTTCGACGATGTGGCAGTGATGTGTCAGCCGATCCAGCAACGCCGTGGTCATCTTGGCGTCGCCAAACACACTCGACCATTCCGAGAAGCTGAGGTTGGTGGTGATCACCACGCTGGTGTGTTCGTACAGCTTGGATAGCAGGTGAAATAACAGGGCGCCACCGCTCTGGCTGAAGGGCAAATACCCCAGTTCATCGAGTATCACCAGGTCTGTTCGTAGCAGCCCTTGAGCGATTCGGCCTGTCTTGCCGTCGTACTTTTCGCGCTCCACTAAATTGACCAGATCCACCGTGGAGTAGAAGCGCACGCGTTTGTGATGCGTCGTGATCCCGGAAACGGCCAAGGCGGTGGCGAGATGTGTTTTTCCTGTGCCAGGCCCGCCGATGAACACGACATTTTGTGCGGTATCGGTGAACTCGAGGTTGGACAGATCCTTGATCAGGCGGGCGTCTGCGCTGGAAGCGCTGAAGTCGAAGCCGGCCAAATCTCGATGCATGGGCAGTTTGGCCATGTTCATCTGGTGGTTCACTGAGCGTACCGCCCGATCCGCATGTTCTTGTTGGAGAAGATGCTCAAGTAGCCATTTCGACGACGCTGTCGAGGCTTCTCCTTGAGACGCCAGTTCTTCCCAGGCGCTGGCCATGCCATGCAGGCGTAGTTCTTTGAGTTCAGCCATCAGATCACGCATTGCGAGTCTCCTCATCGGTGGTACGGAGCCGGTCGTAGCGCGCCGTATTGGCGACAGGCGCTATCTTCAGTTGAAGGCTGGTTTCGGCTGACGGAGGGGCTGCTGTCGATGTCAGTCGAGCCAGGACATTCAGGATGTGGTCAGCAGTCAAGCTGCCTGATTCAAGTACCAACTCCACAGCCACCAATACGGCGTCGAGCCCGGCGATGGGAACCGCCGCTAGTACCTGCGTCATGACTCGATCACCATTGGTGTGACGCCTTAGACCGCGTTTTAGTAGTTGCAACGGCTTCGGCAGATCGGCAAATGGAGCGCCATTGCGCAGCGCACCGGGCTTGCGTTCGATGAGCGGGATGTAATGCTGCCAGTCAAAACTGACCTGATCTCGATCAAACAGGCGCTCGTGACAGGCAATCATCGTTTCTTCGGCGATCACCACCACCCGCGTGGGATACAAGCGGCTGCTGACCCACTGACCGACCCGCTCACACGGCACCGAGTAGCGATTTCGCGCCACGCTGATCAGGCAGGTGCTGGAGACCCGTACGGTGCGCTCGACGTAGCCATCAAAGGCGGTGGGCATCGACATCAATTCGGCGCGTTTCAGCTCCAGGACGTCCGCCACTGTCAGCCCGTTGTACTGCGGGTGCACCAGTTCGTCCCAGAGCACACGGCAGCGTTGGCCGAGCCAGGCATTCAGTTCCTCGAAGGTATGGAACATGCAGTTTTGAGCATCGAGCCAGATGCGCCGTCGGCTGTCTTGGACGTTCTTTTCAACGATGCCTTTTTCCCAGCCGGAGGCCACGTTGCAGAAGTCCGGATCGAATAGGTAGTGGGTACACATAACGGCAAACCGGGCATTGGCCGTGCGGCCTTTGCCTTTGTTGACCTTGTCGACAGCCGTTTTCATGTTGTCGTAGATGCCGCGACGCGGCACCCCACCTAACGCGCCAAACGAGCGGGTATGGGCATCGAACAACATCTCGTGGCCTTGGCTGGGATACGCAACCAACCAAAATGCGCGACTGGCGCACAGCTTCATATGGGAGACCTGGATGCGTCGGAACAGGCCGCCGATCAGCAGACCTTCTTCGCTCCAGTCGAATTGAAAGGCCTCCCCGAGTGCAAAGGTCAGCGACACAAAGGCCCGTAAAGACTTGCCTTGCTCGCCGCGCCACGAGCGTATGAAGGCGGTGAGCTGACTGTAGCCGCCGTCGTA
Organism: Pseudomonas sp. Pseusp3; assembly: GCF_047304225.1. Lineage (NCBI taxonomy): Bacteria > Pseudomonadati > Pseudomonadota > Gammaproteobacteria > Pseudomonadales > Pseudomonadaceae > Pseudomonas > Pseudomonas sp. Pseusp3. The sequence goes on from NZ_JBGLYV010000021.1 coordinate 5,369, forward strand.
GCCCTCGGCCTTGATCTGTTCGAAGAGTGCTTTGGCACTTCTGCGGTTGTGCTTTGCCCGAAACGAATCGGCCTTGAGCGCCTGCTCCAGCGTCTCGTGAAATGGACTGAGTTTGTTGAAGGTTGCGCACCGCTGGTACGCTGGCTGGGTGGCTTCGGATGCTCTGACCCATTTTCGAATGGTATTTCTCGACAGTCCGGTACGCTTGGCTATCTGATGCAGCGAGAGCTTGTCGCGGAAGTACATCCGCCGGATTTTTCCCAACATTTCCATGCTGATCACCCTGTGTTCTCCTGCTCGAAAAGTGAGCAGAAGCAGTTGAACACCTGGGTCAGTTTTCAGTCGGCAGAACAGCCTTTACTGGGTCAGTTTTCGGTCAGCGGCAACACTCACGCCCCTGTAAGGCACCAGATCCGCAACCTGGAAGACTGGTTTGACTTCCCGCTGTTTCGGAGAGATGGCCGAGGAATTTGCTTAATCGCATCGGGACAGGCGCTGTTCGACCGAGTATCTCCTCTATTCGAGTCTATGGCTGACTTCATCCAAAGGCGGCCAATTAACTTGACCGCATAACATAGCTCAGGGTGAGAGGGGAGCTTCCGCACTCATTATCGATGCTCTGAATTTAGGCCGATGCGAACCAGCCCACAGCCCCTTTTATCTCAAGATAGTCATGGATCCCCCAGTGAGCATATTCCCGTCCATTACCGGACTGCTTGTAGCCTCCAAAAGGAGCTTGGATGTTCCACTCTGGATAATTCAAATATACCGATCCGGCACGCATGCGTTTTGCAACCTCTCGAGCCCTCGCTTTGTCCGTGGACTGCACATATGCAGCTAGGCCATACACAGTGTCGTTGGCCATGCTGATGGCCTCCTCTTCTGTTGTATAGGGCATGATCACCAGCACTGGGCCGAAGATCTCCTCACGAGCCACTCGCATTCCAGGAGTGACATCGGCAAAAATCGTGGGGCGCACATAGTAGCCCGACGTTAGTCCGTTCGGACGTCCCAGCCCGCCACAAACTGGGGTAGCCCCCTCATCTAGGCCACTGGATATCAGTTCCTGAATCTTTTCGTATTGGAGAAGGCTGACAACAGGCCCAAGATTGGTATTTTCGTGACGTGGATCCCCGGTAACTATTTGCGATGCGGTACGCTTGGCAATCTCGATCACCTCGTCTTGCCGACTCGCTGGAACCAACATGCGAGTGGGCGCGTCGCACGACTGCCCTGTGTTCGAGAAGCAAGCTTGAACACCCTTACTGACAGCCATTTCAAAATCAGCGTCTTCTAGCAGGATATTCGCGGACTTTCCGCCTAGCTCCTGGGTCACTCGCTTGACGGTATCTGCTGCTGCTTTGGCAATACTGACCCCTGCTCTGGTTGACCCGGTAAATGAGACCATATCAACTAGAGGATGGCTGACCAAGTGCTCACCGACTTGAGCACCTGTACTGTTTATTAGATTGAAGACACCTGGTGGAACACCAGCGGCATGGATTATCTCTGCAAAAATAATTCCGCTAAGGGGAGCCACCTCGCTAGGCTTCAGCACTACTGCACAGCCCGCCGCCAGTGCGGGCGCAACTTTGCAGACGATCTGGTTTAAAGGCCAGTTCCATGGAGTGATAAGTGCACACACTCCAATGGGCTCTCTGATCACGAGGGTATTTCCGAGCCGCTCTTCGAAGCTGAATGCTTCCAAAGCCCGAATGTTTTCCTCTAAATGAGCACGTCCGGAGTAAACCTGTGCAGAACGAGCAAATGCTAATGGAGCACCCATCTCTTGACTGACGGCTTGTACGAGATCTTCGTAACGCTCGTTGTATGCCACTAATATTTTGCGGAGCAAATCAAGACGCTCCTGCCTTGTGGTCTGCGAGAAAGAATGGAAGGCTCGTTTCGCAGAGTCGACCGCCATATCAACATCAGCAGCTCCCCCGCACGCTATTTGAGCAATTGTTTCCTCGCTCGAGGGGTTAACAACATCAAGCCTTAGGGATGCCTGAGACTCAACCCAACACCCGTCAATGTAAAATTTCAGATATGACTGCATCAAAGAACTCCGAATATGGGTTACGAGGCACTGAAACAAAAATCTTTATCTGCTGCAGATTCGTCGAAAAAGAAACGGGGTCGGTAGGCAGCAAGCGGTTCTCGCCGCTTGATTAGGTCGGAGGCTTTTTCTGCAATCATGATCACTGTCGCATTGAGGTTGGCACTGATCACGTTCGGCATGACAGATGCGTCGATTACCCGCAGGCCTTCAACACCATGTACCCTCAAGTCAGGCCCGACTACTGACCCCCTATCAGTTCCCATTCGACAGGTGCAGGACGGATGGAACTCGGTATTCGCACACTGACGTATAAACCGAAGAATATCCTGGTCAGTGCTCACGGCCTCACCTGGATAGATTTCCTTCCCTCGAAATTTGCTCATGGATGGTTGGCCGATGATGTGCCGAGCCACACGAACTGCGTCGATTAACTCCCTCTTGTCATTTTCTGTATTGAGGAAGTTGAAAATAATTTTTGGAGGAGATTTAGGATTGGCATCGGCAAGCTCTACCCGGCCGCGAGACTCTTGACGTAACTGACTTACGTGCAGCTGAAATCCTTGTGTTAACTTCAGTTGGCCGTTAACGCTGTTAATACCGACAGGGGCAAAATGGAATTGGATATTTGGAACAGAGATACGCGAGTCGGTTCTAACCAAGCCGCCAGCTTCCCAAATATTGGATGCAACCGGGCCCTTTTTTGTAACGAGCCATTGAGCCCCAACCACAGCTTTTACGAATGGATTCTGCAGATACGCCAATGTTACGGGCTCAGGACAATTCCATTGCATCATGAAGTCGACATGATCTTGCAGGTTCATTCCAACTCCTTCTAACTCGATAAGAGTTCTGAGCCCCATCCTGCCTAAATGCGCGCTTGGCCCTATCCCTGAGAGCAGGAGTAACTGCGGAGAATTGATCGCGCCACCACACAGCAGAATTTCTAGCTTGGCGGACGCCAATAGTTGGCTGCCATCCTTAAGGAAGCGCACGCCAGTAGCTTTTGCCCCTTCGAGAACTACCTTCTGCACTGTCGCGTGAGTCAAAACCGTCAGATTCGCCCGCTGCATGGCAGGACGCAGGTAACTCACCGCAGTGGAACAGCGTTGGCCATTCCACTTGGTACTGTCGTAGCGACCTAATCCTTCTGGTCGGTAACCATTCAAATCCTCCGATGCCCCGTAACCTGATTCCGCTCCCGCCTCGACAAACGCGTCATATAGCACGTTTGGGGAACTGCTTACGCTAACGCCCAAAGGGCCATCTCCCCCGTGCCAATCGTTTGCACCACGCTCACTACGTTCAGCCTTTTTGAAATACGGGAGACAGTGGGCGTAATCCCAATCGTGTAGACCAAAATCTTTGGCCCAGCTGTCGTAGTCAGATGGATGCCCTCTCAGGTACACCATTGAGTTGATAGACGAGCTACCGCCCAAAACTTTCCCACGCGGAATCGGTATGCGCCGGTTTTCCATTTGGGCTTCTGCCTGGCTCACGTAGTTCCAATTAAACCTCGCATCGTGCCAAGCCTTGTACACGCCTCCCGGCATGTGGATGAATAAGTTGTTGTCATTCCCACCTGCTTCGAGCAGAAGCACCGAAATCTCTGGATCTTCAGAAAGTCGATTAGCGAGGACACAACCGGCAGACCCGGCCCCAACGATAATGTAATCGTATTCTTTACACTTGGACTCCATCAGCAGCTCTCTCCTTTACGCTTCAGTTACGTTTTCGTAACGTCGCGCGCGCCGCTGGCTCATTAGGGTAATTGCAAGCATGACGCATGAGAGCAACGTCATGATGGTCGCGACCACAGCTATTACCGGATCAATGTCCGAACGAAGCGAGGTAAACATGCGCTTGGTGAGCGTTGCGCCATCACCACCACTTATGAAAAGCGATACAACTGCTTCATCCAGCGACACGGCGAAGGAAAACAACGCAGCGGCGATTACCGAAAACCGGATTTGAGGGAGGGTAATATCCACAAAAGCGCGAATACGAGATGCGCCGAGGATGCATGCAGCGTGCTCTTGAGTCATATCGTAGGTCTTGAGGCCAGCGCTTACATTGATGATTACGTAGGGCAACGCCAATAGAGTGTGCCCAATGACTAGCCCTGGTATTGAATTGTTTAAGCCAAAATGGGCAAAGACAAAAAACAGACCGAGCGCGGTGAAAATAGTCGGCACAATCATGGGTGCCATCATCAGACCACGCAGTATCCTGACATAGCGCTGCGTGCTGTTATGTAGTGCATAAGAGGCAGCCGTGCCCAAAATCGTTGCCAGCAGTGTCGTAATCGTAGCTGTGATCAGAGACACGGTGGTGGAGGATCGCCATTCCACCGATGCCACATAATTCAAATATGCCTGAAAGCTCAGCGTCTTTGGTGGAAAGCTAAGATAGCGAGCATCAGAAAACGACATCGGAATGACGATTAGTGTCGGTATCAGTAAGAACAACATTGCGAGGATCACAAGCGCATATAGCCAGGATTGACTGGCAACGCTAGTTAGTCTGCGTTTGAAATTAGATTTCATGAGGTCACCCATTTCGCCGACTTCTATCGGCAATTCTCTTAACGGTGAACAGCAAGACTAAGGTCGTTACCAAAAGCACGACGCCCAGCGACGAAGCCACCCCCCAGTTAGCGCTCAGAGACACGTCACTTTCGATTCGCATCGACAGCACCTGAACTCGTCCTCCCCCCAAAAGTGATGGGGTGACGTAGAACCCAAGACACAAGACAAATACAAGAGTTGCGCCGGCAGCGAGACCAGGTAACGACAGGGGTAAGAACACGCCAAAGAATGCCCGCAAAGGAGAAGCACCGAAAGCTGCAGCCGCTTGGACATAGATCGGATTTATGCTCTTCATCGCTGCGTACAACGGCAGGATCATGAACGGTAACATGATGTGCACCATACCAATCATCGTGCCGACTTCGTTGTGTACTAACGTGAGCGGTGAATCAACGAAACCAAACGACATTAACAAGTCATTAACCAATCCACGTCTCTGCAGCAATACCAGCCAGGCATAAGTTCGCACCAACAGCGATGTCCAGAGAGAGATCAATAGGATAGCCATTGCCAGCCCCGCAAGCTTGCGAGGGCCATGTACCATGAAGTAGGCATACGGATAGCCTATAAAGACGCATGCCGCAGTTACTAGAAGGCTGATTTTAAAAGTTTGCGTGAAAGCCAATACGTAAATGGGTTGGACAAGGCGCGTGTAGTTTTCAAAACTAAGGTTGCCTTCCGCGTCGAGGAAAGACATCCCACCTAGCCAAAGCAAAGGCAACACGAACGTGAAACACACCAGTAATACAGCCGGGAGCATAGGTGTCAGCAGCAACCAACCTTGGCGTTTTCGTGCTCGACGCAACTCGCTTGTATATAACGTACTTTGCATGTTTAGTGCCGTCATGCTGCATCCCCAACCACGAGACTATCTTGTGGATGAAGACCAAGCACTACCGCGTCCCCGCGAAGTGGCAATGGAGCACCTTCTTTATTACGAGATGGTCGGCGGATAGATACACGCTCGCCTTGACCCAAATCCACCTCCAACAGCAGGCTTTCACCCTGATAGATAATGTCCAAGACTCGCCCATGAAATTGATTGTATGAGCCGTCTTCCGAGCTAATAAACCGCAACTTCTCAGGGCGAATCACCAGGCAAGGATTTTTCATTGCGCCTGGAACTACAAAGGCGTTCACCGGTTTATCTCTGAACCATGCAGTGCCATCTCGCATGGCGACCGGAATGCAAGACGACTCTCCAACGAACTCGGCGATGAAACGGCTGGCAGGACGCTCATAGAGAACCTCCGGAATATCTATTTGTTGAATACGACCTGCCTGCATAACCGCGATGCGATCAGACATAGTCAATGCCTCACGCTGATCGTGAGTTACGTATACAACAGTCATCCCTAGACGCTCATGCAGACGCCGAAGTTCAAGCTGCATGGATTCACGAAGGCGCTTATCCAAAGCAGAAAGAGGTTCATCCATTAGCAAGATCTTTGGTTCAAAAACGATTGCCCTGGCAAGAGCTATCCGTTGCCGTTGACCGCCAGACATCTCGTCGATGCGCCGCATTGAAAGATGCGCCAACTCGACCATCTCTAACACGTTTTGAACCCGTTTCTTGATGTCGCTGCTCGAGTAGCCGCGCAATTTCAATGGATAGGCGACGTTTTGAAAAACATTCATGTGAGGGAACAAAGCGTAATTCTGGAACATCATGCCCAAATCACGTTTGTGTGGCGGCTCAAATACCATTTCGCGCTCGCCGAAGCGAACGCTCCCGGTATCCGGCTGAACAAATCCTGCGAGCGCCATTAGCAGAGTGGTCTTGCCGGATCCTGACGCTCCGAGCAGTGAAAGGAATTCTCCACTGCGGACATTTAGGGAAACGTTGTCGAGAGCAACGAACTCACCATATTTTTTTGTCACACCCTCAATGGTGATCGAGGACGAAAGGTTATTATCAGTGGTCATACTCACCTCATTTCATCTAAATCATGTGAGCTCAAAATTCGGGCGGGACAAGAGCCCGCCACCGAACATCAATTGACGATGAACAAGCTGAAGCGCTGTCGCAAAGCTGCCTCGTTTTTCATCCAGTAGTAGGGATCGACAGTTGCAACTTTCCCGATATTTTCAGGTGAAGTTGGAAGTTTACGGCTGAGCTCTGGGGAAATTAGGCCTAACTCATAAGCCTTTGAGTTGACAGGTGCATAAGGAACCAAGGTAGCTAATGTCGCCTGACTTTTAGGTTGGAGAATTTCATTGATTAACTTCATCGCTAGGGCTTTGTTCGCTGCGCCTTTAGGGATGACAACACAGTCATGGTTGAGAATCCCCCCATCCATACTGAAGTCAACTTGGTCATCTTGGGCCTTTATATCCGCAACCCGCCCATTCCAAATTGCCAGGAAATCCACCTCGCGACTGCGCAGTAGTTGCGCCGAGTCTGCACCAGCACTCCACCAGCTAACCACTTGTGGCTTGATTCTTTCGAGCGCTTTAAATGCCCGGTCAACATCAAGCGGATACAGATCTTTTGGAGCAACACCATCACCAAGTAGTGCAGCTTCGAGTGTAAGGTGAGGTTGGCGATACAGCGCTCGAGCTCCTTTTACATTTGGATCGAAGAACTCTTTCCAGTTGTGAGCAACGGGTTTACCTGTGTCCTTCGCCCACGCAACCACTGTAGCGTACGCAAAAATCCCCACCCAGGTTTTACTGACGACCGCCGGATCTACGCCTTCGACGTTAATCACTTTGAAGTCAAGCGGTTCAACCAGACCCTCCTCTTCGGCTTGTGTACATTCGCTGGTGCCTAGCTCAACCAAATCCCAAGTAGGTTTTCCCGATAGAACTTGTGCACGAAGAGCGGCCAATCCATCAAGTGTATCTTCATTGATTTTAATTCCAAGCTTCTCGGACGCAGGTACGAGATAGGCTTTTCTTTGAGCGTCCTGCAATACTCCGCCCCACCCTGCAAACGTCATTGTTTCCGCTGCTAAAGCACTCATACATACCAAGGACGAGGCAGCTATAGCAAAAAGACTTTTTATTTTGTATCGCTTCATTTTCAACTCCGTATTTTTTTTGATAATTAGACAGTTGAGGTGAAACGGTTGGACATACTTCAAAGCAACGATCTATGTCGCTGTCTATCACTGCTACGCTGCATCACAAAAAAATCCAATCAGCACTTGATGCGCGTCATTTCTGGGTCATAGAAAGCTCGAAGACTTGCCTCAACCTTGTAACGCTTACAGGCGATCTCGATTTCGTAATCACCTTGTTTGATCCAGTCAGGTGTAGCGCCGGACTGATTGATGACATAGCCCATTGCAATGTTGCTTCCGACGTAATGACCGTACATGCCAGAAGTGGTGCGCCCCACAATTAAACCATCTCTATAGATGGGCTCCTCGTGGTAGCTAATTCCATCAGGGTCGATGAAACGAAAAAGCACCATGCGACGAGTGATGCCTTTGAGCTTCTGTGCCTCCAAGGCTTCCTTGCCAATAAAACCACCAGCCTTGGTGAAGTCAGATGCGAATCCCAACCCAGCCTCCAGGGGGCTATCCTCCTCCATCACATCGTGGCCAAAGTGGCGATAACCCTTTTCCATACGCAGGGAATTGAGCGCGTGGTAGCCACATAACTTCAATTCAAACGCTTTACCCGCCTCAAAAATGCAGTCGAATACATCGGGAGCGAATTCTGTAGGGATGTACAACTCCCAGCCCAGCTCACCGACGTAGGTGATGCGAGATGCACGTATGCGGGCATAACCCAGTTCGATCTCCCTTGACGTTGCAAACGGGAAGCCCTCGTTGGAAAGGTCGTCTTCGGTGAGCGACTGCAACAGAGCCCTTGAGTTGGGGCCCATCACACTAATTACCGCCATCGAGGAGGTCACATCTGTGACCACCACTGCCGCATCATGTGGAGTATTGCGGCGCAGCCAGTTCAAGTCACGAGTCTGAGTAGTGGGGCCAGTAACGACGAGAAATGATTCTTCAGAGAGACGTGTAACGGTAAGGTCTGCTTCAATTCCTCCTCTCTCGTTCAGCCACTGGGTATAGACAATCTTTCCTGGTTCAACATTTATGTCATTGCTGCAGATACGATTGAGCATCGGCATCGCATCACGCCCTTGCACCAAAATTTTGGCGAACGAACTTTGGTCAAAAAGACCTACATTTTCGCGAACTGCTCGATGCTCAGCAGCAGACCACTCGAACCAGTTCTGCTTACCCCAGCTATATTGGTATTCCGGCTTTACACCTTTAGGCGCGAAGAAATTCGCTCTCTCCCACCCAGAGACCTCGCCATAGCAAGCGTTCTCCTTTACCAGGCGGTCATGGAGAATACTTTTCCGTACATTTCGCGCAGTCTCAAATTGGCGGAATGGCCAGTGCATGGCATACAGCAGCCCTAGACCTTCAGTCGTGCGATCAAAGAGATATTTCGGCGCTCCTTGAAATGGCATGCTGCGGCGAATGTCTACGTCCCACAAATCCATGGGAGCATGGCCCTTCACAATCCACTCAGCTAGAACTTTCCCAGCACCACCGGCGGACTGTATACCCACCGAGTTAAAGCCCGCAGCCACGAAATAATTGCGCAGCTCTGGTGCTTCGCCGAGATGATAGCGATCGTCCTGAGTAAAGCTCTCTGGGCCGTTGAAAAACACCTGAAGTCCGGTTTTCTCAAGCGCTGGAATGCGCCGAATTGCGTTCTCCAGATAAGGTTCAAGATGCTCCATATCAGCCGGAAGTTCATCGAAGCTGAAGCTATCCGGAATGCCCTCATGGCCCCAAGGTTTGGCGTTGGGTTCAAAGGTACCAATCAGAAGTTTGCCGGCGTCGGTTTTGAAGTAGTTACAGGAGTCAAGATCACGCAACGTAGGCAAAACACCAGTGACTTCTGCCATCGGTTCAGTAACCACGTAATAATGTTCGGCAGCATGCAAGGGGATATTAACGCCTGCCTTCTTTCCGAAATTCCGAGCCCACATACCGGCGCAATTCACCACAAACTCGGCATCAATGTCGCCAAATTCGGTAACGACACCTGCGGCTCTACCATCTTTTATTTTTATATCAAGAACCTTCGTGTTCTCAATAATTTTCGCGCCCCCCATCCGCGCCCCCTTGGCAAGCGCCTGGGATACGTCGACAGGGTTCACGATGCCGTCCATAGGCAGGTAAATACCGCCGACGACGTCTTCAATATTCAGCAGCGGCCACAAATCCAGAGCTTGCTCTGGACTTACAACATCACAAGGAAAACCGCAGAGTTTAGCCATGGAAGCACCACGCTTCAGCTCGGTCAAACGCTCAGCATGGGTGGCAATGCTCAACGAACCATTGCGCACGAAACCCGTTGCCTGACCAGTCTCCTGTTCCAGTGACTCATACAGGCCAGCGCTATATTTGGCGAGCATGCTCATGTTGTATGTCGCGCGTAACGTCGGCACCAAACCTGCTGCGTGCCAGGTAGTGCCGCAAGTTAGGGTTTTGCGCTCAAGTAGCACGACATCCTTTATGCCTAATTTCGTCAGATGATATGCAACACTGCAGCCGATTACTCCGCCGCCTACAATCACCACTCGAGCCGAACTCGGTACGGAATTACTCACTTTTCAACTCCAATGGGTAGTGGTTAGAAAACGACTGTTTTGTTGCCATAGACAAGAACCCGATCTTCCAGATGACTACGCAAACCTCGAGCGAGGACTGTCTTCTCGACGTCCTTACCTAGGCGCACAAGATCATCGACGTTTTGCTGGTGGCTCACGCGGACGACGTCTTGATCAATGATCGGGCCTTCGTCTAAGTCTTCAGTGACGTAATGGCAGGTCGCCCCAATGAGTTTTACCCCGCGACGGGAAGCCTGGTGATATGGCTTCGCACCGATAAATGAGGGCAGGAAACTATGGTGAATGTTGATCACCTTGTGGCGGTATCTCTCACAAAGATTTTGTGGAAGGATTTGCATATAACGAGCAAGCACGATGCAATCAGCCTGATACTCGTCAATGAGCGCCTCAGTCCGGTCAAAACCTTCAGCCTTGTTATGTTTTTCGATAGGGACATAGTGAAACGGAATGTCGAACCAATCTGCTAATCCACGCATATCTTCGTGATTGGAAATGACACACGCGATATCGCAATGGAGATCACCACTTTTCCAGCGATCCAGGAGATCAGTCATACAGTGCGATCCCCTGCTGCACATCAGCACAACCCGCTTTCTACGGTGACTGTCGACTAGGCGCCAATTCATCTGCAGTTCCTCAGCAAGCGGTAAAATCTTGCGTTTGAGGGCTTCATAGTCGAACGGAACACTGTCTGCGCGAATCAGGATACGACTGAAAAAGCGGCGACTTTCTTCGTCGGAGTGATGCGAGGCCTCAGCTATCCAGCCACCATGATCTGCAAATATCCCCGAGACCCGGGCAACTATGCCCACCTTGTCGGGGCAGTCGAAAGCAAGACAATAAGTACGATCCATGATCATGTGCTCAAATGACTATGAAAGGGCGGCTTCAAGTGCCGGCAAGGCCTCGAACAGGTCATCTACTAACGCGTAATCCGCTACACGAAAGATCGGCGCATCTACGTCCTGATTAATGGCGACGATTACCTTCGAATCCTTCATCCCTGCCAGATGCTGAATGGCGCCAGAAATACCAACGGCGATGTACAGATCCGGCGCTACAATTTTTCCGGTTTGCCCAACTTGCATATCATTGTCTGCAAAACCTGCGTCCACAGCGGCCCGAGACGCCCCAACTGCTGCACCGAGTTTGCAGGCTACTTTCTCGATGAGTGCGAAATTCGACCCGCTGCCCATTCCTCTTCCGCCAGAGATCACAATCCTGGCGCTGCTCAAGTCGACCCCTGTTGAGTCCCTCAGCTCAGCACTAACAAATTGCGATAAGCCAAGATCATGGCAATCTGTGATTTCATCAATAACTGCGCATCCCTCCCCCTGATGGCTCGACAGGAAGGCACTACCACGCACACTGATAACTTTCACCGAGTCTTGGCTCTGCACCTTAACTAACGCGTTACCGGCGTAGATGGGGCGTATGAAGGTGTCTGAAGAAACAACTTCCACCACGTCAGAAATTTGCGCGACATCTAGGAGAGCAGCTACGCGTGGCAGGAGATTTTTTCCAGAGACACTAGCAGCCGAAATGACGTGACTGTAATGCTCTTGCTCTACAAGCCGCACTACTAGAGCCGCTACGTTTTCGGCTAACTGAGCGGAATATGCCGCATCATCAGCAACCCGAACTCGAGATACACCATTTAGCTTCGCAACCTGCTGAACCACCTCATCGCAGCAGTGGCCTGCGACCAAGATGTCCACTGGAGCACCTAACTCCACGGCAGCAGTTAACGTGTTGAGAGTAATAGGCTTCAAAACGTGGTTGTCATGATCTGCAACAATCAAAACGGCCATCAGATTACCCCCGCTTCATTCTTTAGTTTATCTACTAGCTCGTGGACGGATTGCACTTGCTTACCTGCCAAGCGCACCGGTGGCGAAGAGACCGCCAATACTTTTAGGTGTGGGGTCAAATCAACCCCAAGTCCCTCAACAGGCAAAACATCCAACGGCTTTTTTTTCGCCTTCATGATGTTCGGCAGCGAGGCGTAACGTGGCTCGTTCAACCGCAAATCAGCGGTTATTACCGCAGGAAGACTAAGGTGAAGAACTTCCACTCCACCATCGACTTCACGGGTGACTTTTAAACCAACACCAGCCACCTCGATATGCGAGGCAGATACACCTTGGGAAATCCCCATAAGCGCCGCCAGCATTTGACCGGTCTGGTTGTTATCACCATCAATTGATTGCTTTCCAAGCAGTATTAAGTCAGCGTTCTCTTTCTGGACGATGACCTGTAGAAGTTTGGCAACCGTCAGCGGCTCCAGCCCGTCCGCCGCCCGAACCAACACTGCACGGTCGACCCCCATGGCAAGCGCCATGCGCAACTGCTCCTGACACGCCTCACTGCCGACTGAGACAGCAATTACTTCCGACGCCTTACCTGCCTCCTTCAGACGGACAGCGGCCTCAACTGCGACTTCGCAGAACGGGTTGATCGCCATTTTGAGATTACTAAGTTCGACGCCCAAACCGTCGGGCTTGACCCTGACTTGAATGTTCGCATCCACCACACGCTTGACAGCGACCAACACTTGCATAAAGCCCCCGGAAACCTCGCATACTTTGGAGGCGATCCTAGGGAAGGTTAAAACTTGTGACAAACGATGGATTCAGTGCCTATGGATTAGTCAGCCTTATCGATTGGCAAAGACACAAAAATTACTTGTTAGGCCCCAACGCTAACTCTATGACATTGAAAGAAAAACCCCATACCTAAGATTAAGTCTATGCGCTCACAAGAACATACAACCTGGCCACCAGATGACTTAGCAGATTACCAAGAGAAATTTCTTATAAGCCAATCTTATTCATGGCACCGATATTGATCGTTTGTCGACGTGCAAGTCAGCGAGGTAGCATTTTCCCAAAATACGAATACCGCGTGAAAACCCTGCCGTGCACGTCGGTACCCCATGCGATTTATTCAATTACGTGAAAAGGTGCCAAGTGGCTAATATTACAATCTGCGAGTCAGAGCAAGAGAACTTGCCAAACGCGAGCCTGATCGATGGGAAGGCGATGGCAGAGAGTCTGCGGTTAGAAACGGCAGCTCGTGCCGTTGCATTTCGTGTCCGTCGCGGCTATCCGCCGGGACTGGCAGTAATTCTGGTTGGAGCGCATTCTGCAAGCCAAATGTATGTGCGCAACAAGATCAAGAAGGCTCAAGACTCGGGAATAGAGTCTTTCCCTCATTTTCTTGAAGAATCAACGTCCGAAGAGGAGGTGCTCGCCCTCATCCAGAAACTGAATGAAGACCGGTTCGTGCATGGGATACTGGTGCAACTGCCGCTTCCTGCCCACATTGATGAGTCAAAAATAGTTTCTGCCCTCTCTCCGTCAAAAGATGTTGATGGATTTCACCCTATTAATGTCGGCTTACTCGCCCAAGGTCACTCCAGGTTCGTGCCCTGCACACCTCAGGGATGCATGACCATGTTGAAACATCATTACGGGGATTTGCAAGGAGCAAAGGTTGTCGTAGTGGGGCGATCCAACATCGTTGGAAAACCTATGGCAGCTCTCCTCACGCAGGCCAATTGCACCGTGACTCTTGCGCACTCTCACACAAAGAATTTGGAAGCAGAATGCCGACAGGCTGACATAGTAATTGTAGCCGTGGGGAGGCCAGGCTTTCTCTCTGCAGCAGCCATAAAACCAGGAGCTATTGTTATAGATGTCGGCATAAATCGAGTCGAAGTCGACGGCATCGTCAAATTGGTGGGAGATGTTGATCAACAATCAGTCATGCGGGTCGCATCTGCTATAGCCCCCGTTCCTGGTGGTGTTGGCCCAATGACAGTCGCTTGCTTGATGAAAAACACCTTGAGCGCTGCTGAGGAAATTGAAGGAGATGCCTACGGACGCCTTACCGGCTAGTCACACAGCGAAGCCGTTTCGACCACATTTCCTAGTCCAATACATCGATTTTTAGAAGGTGAGAACATGTCAGCAGAAACCGCAGCACTACCGAACAGTCTCTGGGCAGCGACTGCTGCAGCTCTTAATTCCTGCCAAGAATTACCGAATAGCGTCAGAACCCACCACTTGATTATCGGTGCTGGCTACGTTGGGCTAAGCACCGCACTCCATCTTCTTGAGAAAGGAGAACAGGACGTCTTGGTCATTGACTCAGCTGAACCGGGTTGGGGTGCGTCAGGAAGAAATGGCGGACAGATAATTTCTGGTTTGAAGCAGCTACCCAGTGATTTGCGAGCCACTTTTGGTAAAGAAGTAGGAGACAAAATAATTAAGGGGTTTGGTTCAAGTGGTGAGTTGCTGTACTCGTTGGTGGAGCGGTATAACATTGATTGCAACTTAGTCAAAACCGGCTGGATCCAAGTCGCTCACGCTGACAAATCCTACATCAATACCTTAGTTCCGAGGCACCAAGAATGGTGTTTGGAAGGCATTCAAGGCCGACTCTTAAACCGCGATGAGGTTGCAGGGCTTGTAGGCTCTTCCAAAGGAGAATATGTCGGCGGATGGTTCGACCCTCGTGGTGGAACTCTGCAACCTCTGAGTTACGCCCGAGGCTTGGCGAATTCCGTTATGGCTATGGGTGGGCGCATCATAAAGCACTGCCCTGCCCTGTCTATGGAACGTAGCGGTGCCGGGTACCTAATTAAAACACCGTCGACCACAATCAACGCAGCCAAGGTAATCATTGCAACTAACGCCTACACCGGGTCATTGGTACCAGGGCTGAGCAAAACGGTAGTACCAGTCACAAGTTTCCAACTGGCAACGAAACCATTATCAGTACAGCAGTTAGATTCCATCCTTCCAGGTCGTCAAGGAATAACGGATACCAGGCGCCTGTTGCACTATTTCCGACTCGATGGAGATGGTCGTCTATTAATGGGCGGCCGCTGCCCTGTTGAGGATGCGCCTACATTCCATGACGCGAAGAACATTTATCGAGCGCTAACCAAAACCTTCCCACAGGTCGAAGGCATCGAAATGGAATACGTGTGGAGTGGCAAAGTCGCGCTCACCAAAGACTCAATGCCACATATACATATTTTAGAGCCAAATCTCTTTGCAGCACTCGGCTGCAACGGACGTGGGGTGGCCAATGCAACATTCCTGGGCCGGGAAATGGCAGCGCTTGTGAGTGGGGCATGCCGTGACACCCTGTCCTGCCCGATTACTGCGCTAGACCCATTCGCGTTTCATGCCTTCCGTCGAGTCGGAATCGTAGCTACCTCTACGTACTACCAGATGCTTGACAAGCTGGAAATGCTCAGAACCAAAAAAATCGCATCATAAGTAATACGACCCGCCGCAATAGAGATCCACTGACGAGATGACAACGATACACGCAGCCACCGTTCGAAAAGCCCAGATTGTGATTGATTGATCAATCAGTTTTCTGATATCTAGACTCTGCCACCCACAATTCTGGCGCAGAGCCGATCTGCCCATGTGGAGGTCAGTCGAGCTCATGCGTCGTTATCAATTGGAGGCTTTGATGAATTCTGCACAAATGAATACTGCGACTGATGAAAAGGCGAAACGCCATCTGCTGACGCCCGCTGAGAACATGTCGACTCTTGGAAGCACGTCTCGCCCGATGCTAGCCAGTGGTGATGGGATTTATGTAACGACACCAGAGGGCCGCAGGCTGATTGATGGCCCGGCAGGGATGTGGTGCACCCAAATCGGATACTCGCGCGGCGAGATGGCTGACGCGATCGCAAAGCAGGCGATGAGTTTGTCTTATAACTCACCGTGGTACACAACAAACTCCCCGGCAGCACTCTTGGCGGAGAGAATTGCTCGCGTCACCCCAGGCGACCTCAATCGGTTTTTTTTTACAACTGGGGGCTCCACCGCAGTAGACTCAGCATTGCGTTTCACTGAGTACTTCAACAATGTACTTGGCCGTCCAATGAAGAAGCGAATCATTGTTCGAAAAGACGGCTACCATGGAAGCACATACCTGACAGCTGCATGCTCTGGGCGTGAAGGTAATTGGCAAAACTTCGATATCCATCAGGATCGCATTCGTTTCATATCGAGCCCGAATATACGTTTGGCAAACGGCTTGACCGAAGAACGTTTCTTAGATCAGCTGGTGACTGAATTCGAAACAACAATTATGGAGTTAGGCGCCGACACCGTGGCTGCATTTCTTGCAGAGCCTTTCCTTGCATCAGGTGGCGTTATTATCCCGCCAAAAGGCTACCACTCTCGTATTAAAGCGCTCTGTGAGAAGTTCGACATCATCTATATCTCCGACGAGGTAGTTTCAGCCTTTGGGCGATGCGGCGAGTGGTTTGCTTCAGAAAAAACTTTTGGCTTCGTACCTGACATCATCACTTTCGCCAAAGGTGTTACCTCTGGATATGTACCACTCGGGGGGATGGCTGTGTCCGAAAAACTAATCTCGCGAGTGTCCGGAGACTCATCAAAGGGCGGTTTCTTCACAAATGGATATACCTGGAGCGGCCATGCGGTGAGCTGTGCTGCTGCATTGGCAAACATGGACTTAATTGAAAAAGAAAACCTTCTCGAACATACACGTGAGTTAGCACCATATTTCCAAAATCAATTAAGAACTTTAGCAGACCTTCCTGGCGTTGTTGATGTTCGCTCAGTCGGCCTGGTGGGTTGCGTAGAATGCATGACTCAGCAGGATTCTGTAATTGCAAGTGATGCAGATAAAGCATTCGCCAATAGGGTCGACGACATATGCTTCGACCTGGGTTTAATTGTGCGTCCGATTGCTAATATGTGCGTCATCTCGCCACCTTTGATTATCACCCGAGAGCAGATCAACGACATCATCAGCATTTTGAGGAAAGGGATCAAACTGGCCGCCGAAGAACTTCTATAATTTATTTTTGTTCCAGTGCGTACCGAACGCGAAGTTACTCAAAGGAGCATTACTACAATGCTAACTGTTTTCTGTGAAGATCACCGCCTACACTTCGGGCCGTCTGAAATGTTTCGCGGAAAAGTTGAGCCCTGGTTTGAGAAGCCGAGTCGCGCAGACATGGTACTAAACCGAGTGATGTCGGAGAATCTAGGGGACATCGTGGCGCCACATGATTTCGGGCTTGATGTGATCCACAAAGTTCATGACGAAGCCTACGTGTCCTTCATCCGGGAAGCATGGGGCCGGTGGGTCGCCGCTGGCCGATCCGGCTACATTTTCCCATCAACCTTTCCGACACATAAAATGTCCCGACAAGGCCCGATTTCCGATGCCATTGTTGGGCAGATGGGCTACTACAGTTTTGATAACGAAGCCCCAATTAGCGAAGGGACATGGAAGGCGGTATACGGATCCGCCCAAGTGGCACTCACCGCTCAAGACCATATTCGGCAAGGTGCTCGAGCCGCATTTGGATTGTGCCGCCCTCCTGGTCATCACGCTGGCACCAATTTTATGGGGGGCTATTGCTACTTGAACAATGCAGCTCTAGCCGCACAGGCTTTTTTGGAGCAAGGAGCAAAGCGTGTCGCCATTCTTGACGTTGATTACCACCATGGTAACGGTACTCAAGACATTTTCTACCAGCGTAAAGATGTGTTATTCGCGTCCATACATGCGACCCCCCAAGCTGAGTACCCATATTTTGTAGGGCACAAGGACGAACGTGGCGAAAGCGACGGTGAGGGGTTCAATTTCAACTATCCATTAGAGCTTGGAATCGCTTGGCAAGAATGGTCTGCCGCGTTGGAAGACGCATGTAAAAAAATCTCTGCTTACGCCCCTGACGCAATCTTAATTTCATTGGGCGTTGATACCTTTGAAGGCGATCCCATTTCACAGTTCAAGCTCCGCTCGACGGACTTCATACGGATGGGTGAGCGAATAGCTGATCTCGGGCTACCCACCCTTTTCATAATGGAAGGGGGGTATGCCGTGTCGGATATAGGGGTAAATGCGGTGAATGTACTTCTTGGTTTTGAGGGCAGAAGCTGCTGAAGTCATTCAGCCAGCGGCAGAAATGCACTGGCTGAATTACTCAGGGAATTTCTTTGTTGGTTCTTCTCTGCTGCTGTTTCTCGTAAGATAAATTTGGACTCGCCAATATGTCGCTCTCAAATCTACAATTGAACTGGCTGCGTACGTTTGAGGCGGTTGGCCGGCATATGAGCTTTTCTGATGCAGCAGATGAGTTGAACATGAGTCAGTCTGCCGTCAGCCAACAAATTAGGCTGCTCGAAAATAAACTGGGAAAAGACCTTTTTGTTCGCAAGACCCGGTCTATTCAGTTAACGATAGCCGGCCGCGCTTATTTAAGCGTAGTTCGCGAGGGACTGTGGCATATTCATCAAGGTGTAGTGAATATCTTTAGTTCAGTTGCCCAAGGAGTTCTTGAGATCAGCGTCAACAACTCTTTTGCTCAACTTTGGCTTGCACCTCGCATGTCCAGGTTCACTGCTTTGTACCCACAAATATCCTTACGTATCTATGGAGTAAACTGGGAAGCAGACGCCCCACCGTCAAAAGCAGAACTGGATATTCGGTATGGACTTGGTAACTGGCCACAATACGACATCACCCCACTAATTTCTTCTATATTAAGGCCTTATTGCTCGAACGCAATCGCCTCCCGACTGAAAGAAAGCGGTTCTGACTTTATGGATTTCCCATTAATTGACGTTCTGGGAACCCCTAGTGGTTGGAGCGATTGGCTGGCCACACATCCGCATAATGAATCAGAAAGCTATCAAAGATATTATGTCGACAGTTACGGGATAGCTGTCAGTATGGCTATAGAAGGTGCGGGTATTTGTTTGTTGAATGAAGAATTGATAGAGATGTCTACACTTCGAGGGCAGCTCGGCTCACCAACTCCCCTATCAATTGACAGCCATGCACGGTTCTTCCTTCTCAAGCCATTCAACAAACCTCTTTCAGCTGCTGCTCAAGCTTTTTGCAGCTGGCTCGAAATGGAACTACGATAAAGATTGTTACTAGAAGTCGTCCGGAAAATAAGATCTTAGTAAATCACGGCAGGAGTTTTTCGATAGTTTCTGCCATTCGACTCCTGTATTTCTCAACACAAGGTTCGACGTCCAAAGGCCATGGATCAGGGCATTCAACGAGTGGGCAACAAAGGTACTATCCAGATTTAGCGATCGCTGCTTTGCGAGCGCTGAAATCAGCTCCCCGTCCAGCTCAATATACCGCGCCTTGATATCCGCGCATTTTTTTCTATAGCTTTCCACTCTCACTGATTCAGCCCAAAATGCCAACCAAAGTGCCGCGCTTCTGGGCGTGCAGACATGCGTATCAAAGTCGTTTTCAATTAAAGCATTTAGATTTTCCAAAGGTGTTGCAGTGGGAGAAATTACCTGCCGCCGTTGCTGATCATACTCTTCGGCCAAGTAATCAAGGGCCGCAAGTATCACACCTTCTTTGGATTTGAAATGAAACGCGACCACACCAAAACTGCACCCAGCAGCCTTAGCAATCGCCCCCATTGTGATCCCCGTGAGCCCTTGTTGTGAAATTACATCCAATACCGCTCGAAGAATGCTGGACTGGCGTTGAAGCACCTTATCCTCACGCAATGTCGGCTTTGACTTCAACTCTCCATAAGAAGCTTTACTGTTCAATTAACTACCCTCATTAGACGGCTCATGAAGAATCGGCACCCCTCAAGTTTAACTTAATGCGCCCTACCACTGCTATTTAGCAAGCATACGCCCAACACGTCCCCGATTAGGAATTGCAGGAGTTGGAGCTAGATGTTGGTGACTCGTGACTTTTGATATACGAGCTTGTCAGCAACACACCCTGCCTAGTCCTATCTCAAAAATCCTCAAATTGCGGATCGAATTGACGCGCTCACTGAAGCATCGGATAGCGGACAATATGGCAATGCCTAGGAGAAATGAGGCGACGGCGATTCGCTTGCGTGATTCGCCTAGTCGACCTTCTGGCGTGACCTGAAAGCAGCCCATTCGCACGGCCAGCCCGAACGCTTCAAACGTAAACGCGAGCATTTCGGTTAGAAGCGAGGCCCCGGAGGTTCGCGGCTCCAAGGCCTCTATTTTCGCCTCCATCCCTTAATGGTTTGACGAACGTGATCAGGACATTACCAGCGTCGTTTTGATATTTCACTACGACTTTGGATAAACGTGTTCGATCAGCGACGTGTTTACCATGGACGCCGTTTCAACAGGAGGACTGCAAATGGATCTGAAATTCAGTCACGTAGATGTACTGGTCAAGAATCTCGACGAAGCCTGTGCCTACTACGCGCAAATACTCAACGCCAGTATCTCCAAAACGCTCGTCTGGGAACGAGGCGGTCTGCATGTGCGCTACGCGATTGCGCTGATGGGCCAAGAGCGCTTCATGTTGGTACAGCCGTTGGCGGGGAACCTGAAAGAGCTATTGGATACGTCGGGTGAAGGGATTATTTACCGCCACTACTACTCGACGCCGGACATCGAGAAAGCTTATGACGAATTGATGGCTGCAGGTGTTCAGCCAGAAGACGAAAATGGAAAGCCATTGGCTCGTGCGAACCTGAGATCCCCGTCTGGGGCACGCATCATTTGGTTGCCCAAACGCTTCGGTCACTTCTCTATTGAGATACTGGAAGATAAAGCGCTAGAGGCATTTATCGAGGCTGCGTTTTCCTGAGAAAAATCTGCAGTGGGCATGGGCGTCATGAGTACAATGCGCGCCCTTAATTGGCTAATGCTTTCCAATGAAAAAACTGCTTTCCGTAATAGCGCTGCTGACCTTCTCAGTAATCCCCCCCGCCTTCTCAAGCCCTCCATCGACCTTTTCCGAAGCCAAGGTCATCGCCAAGCAAAAGATCTACCTTGACCAGGCGAACAGTGCCATGGGCGAGCTGTATTGCGGCTGCAAATGGACATGGGTAGGTAAGTCGGGTGGTCGGATTGATGCTGAATCTTGCGGCTATCAAACCAGGAAACAACAGAGCCGAGCGGAACGGACTGAATGGGAACACATCGTTCCTGCGTGGACATTCGGTAACCAGCGCCAATGCTGGCAGAACGGTGGTCGAGAGCATTGTGTGGATGATGATCCCGTTTTCCGAGCCATGGAAGCTGATCTGTTCAACCTCTACCCATCTGTTGGGGAGGTGAATGGCGACCGTAGTAATTTCAACTACGGCATGACCTCCGGGATTGCGCCGCAGTACGGACAGTGCAAGACGCGGGTTGATTTTGAGCAACGTGCTGCGGAACCGCGTGACGAAGTCAAAGGGCTGGTCGCGAGGACAACCTTTTACATGTTCGACAGATACAAACTGAGCATGTCACGTCAGCAGCAACAGCTCCTGATGGCCTGGGACAAGCAGTACCCGGTTTCGGCTTGGGAAAAAGAACGGGATCGCCGTATCGCGGCAATCATGGGGCACTCCAATCCGTTTGTAACTGGCGAGCGTCGCTGGTCGCAAGGCTACAAGGCAGTTGGTGATGGGGTAGTTAGTGCCCTTCCCGTCAATCCTCCGCGAGTAGCAGCCCAGCAAACCCTGGCGAGCGCGACCGGTACAGGTGTGATCATCGGTAATCGGAAGAGCCAGGTGTATCACCTCTCAGTGGGGTGCCCTAGTTATGGCCAGGTGTCCGAAAAAAATCAGATCTCCTTCACGTCAGAATCTGAGGCCCAGGCAGCGGGATATCGAAAGGCCGGCAACTGCAAATAGTTGCTGCTTGTTGAAAGTCGGCCTTGCTAAACCGAGGCCGGCCCCCAAAATTAGACTGAGACATGCGTCCTGTTTTTGCGATTTTCATACTTGATAAAGCCATTCACCGCAGGCGATTGCAGCTAAGGCTTGGACGCGCCATCTTTCATCATCCGATGAGCTAATCGCTGGCTGCCAATTAGGAGTACAAAAATGCTTAGCCGTCCCGATAAAGACGCCCTCCGTGCGATGCTCGAATCGCAAGTACAAGAAAAGCTGCAGCACGACCCAGACGCGTTAACGACTTATGCAGCCAAGCCTGTACCAGAGCGTAAACCATACACCAGCAAACCCACGGTACAGGACAAAGCATTTCATAAAGAGCTCGAGCAGATGCGTGCGGACGCTGAAGCTGGAGTAATACACACGCCTAAGTGCGAGTCTGAGGATGGATCCGCTCCTAGCCTTAGACTTGATGATTACCCAGGCCTGTAAAAAGTGCTGCTGAGAATTTACAGGCGGGAACGGCTTGCCGACTGAACGTAACGGAGACCACACGTGATAAAGCCACCTGTGAAAATCATGATCGAAGAATGGGATGGTGACGGTGCGATTCGAATTCCCGATGAAGCATTGCAGGAGCTCGAGCTTGATGTTGGCGACTCGCTGTATTTGATAGAGGAATTTGTCGGCAACACGCGGTGCCTAGTCCTATCAAAAAAGCCTCAAATCGCGGATCGAATAGACGAGCTCACTGAAGCCTGGGATAGCGGGCAGCCTGGTAACGCCGAGGAGAAATGAGCAGTCAGGCAAAAGGTTCAGCACTACCCTGTATCAGACCAATGTGCCCTTATTCCTGTCCTTTAAGTCACGAGCCTCAGTCACTTCTCAAACCATTCCCGACGGTTTACTGAACGCCTCAATGTAGTCCTTCGCGTTAGGCCAGCAATATCGACAATCCGATCTGGTTTTAGGGTGGTTCAAAGCAAAAATCTAGCCGCGACATACGTCGCGAAGAAGCGATTTCTCCTGCCATGCGTGTGAGTCTGACTGCGCTCCTCCGCCATATTCAACTTCTTAAAGCTCTTGAAGGTAGTAGATATGGACAAAAGCAATGGCAAAGCAACGAGTCGATAGCCCAAAAATCTGTTGAAAAAATGAAGCCCCGGAGGTTCGCGGCTCCAGGGCTTCTATTTGCGCCTCCATCCTTTAATGGCTCGACGAACGTGGCCAGGACATTACCAGCGTCGTTTTGATATTTCACTACGACTTGTGAGCGTGAATTCCATTTTGAATAACTTATCGTTTGATCACGTAATGGATCGTGCGGCATACCGGACGAACGACGCGCCTTTACCCCTTCTTTCTGCCGTCTGTAGTGTGAAGCATCACCATGACAAACCGACTTCGCTCGGACGAAGAGATCGATGGAACTCAACAGCTAATGAAAAAAACCGCAACAGTCGTAACATGTTGCGGTGCGTTAAACCCTGCAAAGCACGCGAAAGAGATTTAAAGTATGAGCGAATACGTTTTCGCACTGCTTTACTCTTACTCCAAAATAGCATGAGTTTTATGCTCGCAGTGAATTTAGGATTCACCTCAATATTTTCTTTCCGCTAAGCCAGATCAAAGTACTTTATAATTTGTAAAAATTGTAATTCTGACGCAGTGATAGATCACCACCGCGTCTTGTACACTATCGGTAAGCAATGTCAGCGATTATCGAGCCGCCCAAGAGTTGAAACGTTGCTCCAGTTGCTCGCCATAATCCGCCCAGAAAGCGGCATTCACGTGAAGTTGTTGCGACAGATTCGCGTCTGCTGTTGGCAGAGAGTCCCGCCGTTCAGTAGGCAGTAATTTTAGGGCATAAATGTTAACCGGGCCGTAGCTAACTTTCTCGGAGAATGCTTTTTGCTGCTGAGATGCCAGCGTGAAATCAATGAATTTCTTGGCTTCAGCAACGTTTTTAGATCCCTTAGGAATCACCCAGGCATCCATGTCGTAAATCCCACCGTTCCAAACAATACGCAGGTTACTATCTTTTTGTACTGCGCTAATCCGACCATTCCAAGCGGAGCTCATGACAACATCACCTGCGGCCAGAAACTGCGGCGGTTGAGCACCTGCTTCCCACCATTGAATACTTGGTTTGATCTCATCAAGTTTACGAAATGCGCGATCTTGGCCTTCTTTGGTTGCTAACACGGTATACACATCAGCTGCAGGCACACCATCAGCCAACAGTGCAAACTCTAAGGTGTTGAGCGCTCCTTTTCTGAGGCCCCTCTTCCCTGGAAACTTTTTCAGATCCCAGAAGTCCGCCCAACCAGTAGGCGCTACTTTCAATTTATCCGCGTTATAGGCGAGCACTGTCGACCACACAAAGAAACCCACGCCACAGGTGTTCAAAGCCTCAGGCAGTAGCTGCTGAGCGACTGAAGGATTCGGGCTGAATTCCTCAAGCAAGCCCTCATCACAGGCGCGGCTCAAAACAGGCATTTCCATCTCCACCACATCCCATGTGACGGTACCTGTGTCTACCATTGCTTTGATCTTGGCCATCTCGCCATTGAACTCACCGGCAATAATCTTGGTTCCCACTTCATCGGTATATGGCTTATAGAACGCAACGGCCTGGGCCTCCTTGTTAGCTCCTCCATGGGACATAACAGTGATGTCTGCCATGGCATACTGGCCAAAAAATGGTGCTGAGGCTAATGCGAGGGTGAGCGCGAGCTTATTATTCATTATTTTCTCCGCAAATGAGGTTGGGCACCGGAGCCCAAGTCGCTGAATGCAAGTCGAGTGTGTGCACCCTTCGCAGTGTTGACCACCAGACGGAAAACAAAATTGGTGGTATGCGATTTATAAAATCGTATGAACGAGGGATCTACCTAGAGGGATTAGGAATCAGATAACACTTGCTAAGAATTTGCTATTCCACGCCAGAGAGCCACGGGGGCATAAAGACATCTTGAGAATATTAAAATATGCCGGGTGCCACCCAGGCCTCCAAAGACCGGCAGGCTGTCGTAAGTGCGATCAATTGGGCCACACCAGGAGTGGGGTGGTTGGTTCATCGTTGAGTTCCGGATTGGTGCGGCGGAAATCGCGCTCGGTGTCTTCGCTAAAATTTGGATCGTTGGCATACCCCCCACCCACGCGGCTGGCGTAACTAATCATCCCGGTATTCTTGCCGAATGCTATACGGGCATCCTTAGTGATACGGTAGTAATTAACCATGAGCTGGGAGTCGGTAATTGCCTCTCCACTTGTCTAACCATTTTTTTGCAGTCGATCCGGGATAGGCGAAGTGGCAACTATCGTGCTTGTAACCGAAGAATTGTTCGGCGCAGTTCAGGGATTTGGGCAGCCCACGCATTGCGGGCAAGCACGAGGCGGTTGGCAGTGATCGAACCCTTAGGAGTCTTTAGGACTGCTGGAGCCGAGCGATCGAGGCTGTCCATCGAGGTGTTCTCGAAAATTTTAATGCCCTTTTCAAGCGCTACCCGGCGCAGACCGCGAACCAGTCTATCGGGTTGTACTGTGGCATTGCTGACTTCAAGTACGCCTTCAAGGGACTCAACGGTCACATGACTGAATGGCATTATTACAAAGTCATGGCCGATGCAGGAGAGGTGCTCCTCAGGAAGGTAGGCTTCACAGAAGAGTATCGACTGAGGCTATAGCTTTTTCAAGGTCCAGGGTCGGCAGCGAAATCTAAAAGAATGCACAGTTGGCACCTCTTGAGGTGTATACGGAAATCATCGGGTACGATGATGTACGATTGCACCCGTACACGTATGTCGTGGATGTAAGGAGATATCACAGTGGCGACCGGGGAACATATGATGCTCCACGTTGACACCAAGCTGCGGAAGGCAAGCCCTATGGAGCCATATATGCTAAATGCGATTGTTGAAGCGTCCAAGACGCTGACGCCCGCACTACAACCGAAAGGGCTCGGATTGCCATTTGAAATATTGGTGCCGCCTAGCGTCTCTCAGGGGAATTCGGCCTGCTGATCGGTCCTCCCTGCTCACCTACACACGATTGCCTAGGGCTGCGATTCTGCGGCTATGTCCATTGAACGCAACGCAATCCAAAACTCGACCACGCCTTCCGTGTCGTCCAACGATCGCCCGGTGATTTCCTCAATCCGGTGCACACGATAAATCAACGTCTGCTTGTGAACATTGAGAATCTGCGAGGACTTTTGCCACGAGCGATTCTGCTCCAGGAACACCCGCAAGGTATGGATGAGCTGACTTCCGTTTTGAACATCGTAGTCAACTAGACTGCCAATGACCCGACGATACATTCTGTTGGCTTGCTCGAGATCACCGGGCAGCCAGAACGCTTCGTCCAAGGCACTGCCGTATTCAACGATTTGCCGTGTCGGTGTCGAATGGGCAAGCGCTAGACGGGCCTCCCGTAGCGCCTCTTGCACCCTGAGCCCCGTTCCCAGCACAGCGCTTACTCCCATGCAACATCCCAAAGCCGCTTGTAGTGGTTGGCACGCGGCAGGATTTGTCAGCAAGATCACGAGCTCATCACCGGACTGCCGGACTAGCAACTTCAAGCTCTGCCTACTCAGCTCCAGCTGCCAGTTGTTTGGTGCCTCATGCTCTAATCGGGCAAGAACAAGATGGGCGGTTCCAGGTGGACAATCCAATTGCTCCAGCCGCTCGGATGCAGCTCGCTCGGTAAGCCTATTGTTCAGAAGATCATCCACGAGCTCAGAACCCAATCGAAGCATCCGCTCGTGCTCGCTCTGAAGGCGCTCCAGTTCGATCGCCAGAACTGAGGCAATGTGGTGGAGGATGCCGTAATCAAGCAGCTGACCACCCGTCGCAAGGATGGCGCACTGTGGCAGAGCTGGTAGCGCCATAACCAATGCTTCGCTTTCACCGGTATTACAGCGTGTTAGATCGTAGGTGAGTCGTACACGGGAGCTGAGAACTTCGCGCCATTGCTCAGGCAGCGGCGCAAGTCCCTCTTCCCAAGGCCCTAAGGTGTGAGTGTCAAACAGGTACAGGTCTGCCATGACATCGGCTGAGAGCCTTAGCAAAAGACCATCCAGGCCGAGATGCCGTAGCCCGATCCTTGCGCTCTCATAAAGCCGTACAACAGCTCTTCGGCGCTGATCTTCGTTCTGTTGCCTTGCATCCAGAATGGCTTTCGTGACCGCAGAAAATGGCACGGAGTAATGAGTGATCAGTACTGGAAAACCTAACAGCGATGCTTGGTCACGCAGGCCCGAGATGTCTTCCGGGGCTTGCATGTTCTCACCGATCATCATGCCTGCCACTTTGGCTTCGGAGAGTCTAGTGACGTATGCACGTTGCTGCTCGGCATCAGGAGGTATACCAATGCCTGTGGTCATCAGCAGGTCACCCTCCCCGAACCACTCGCTTGGGTCAGACAGTTCGCATACGTGGGCCCATCGCAAGGTTCGCAGCGCACCTTCCGCGCCGGTCAGTAAGCGAGTGCGCAGCGATACGTTGTCGATGATGTCCTGGATACTGAAAGGCATAGTAATGGGCTGCCAAGCTGAGCCTGCAGAAACGCCCAGCGGCGTAGATGACTTGTAGCCACCAACGCCGTTAGGTTCCGCCCCCACCCTATCAGTGACGCCCTGCGAACGTCGAGCCAGAAAAGTGCTTGGGGAATTCAATTATGTCGCCATGCTCAGCGACGCAGATTGTTGCAGGGATCGACCTTTGGTTTCCGGAGCCCAGGCCAAGCAAACGAAGAAGGCAAGCAGGGTTACACCGGCACCGATCATCAAAGTCGCTTGCAGACCGATCGACTCGATACTGATTGGAGTCAGGTAGGTACCGGCTGCAGCTCCTATGCGACTGATACCCACCGCTACGCCGACAGCTGTAGCGCGAACGGAGGTGGGAAACAGTTCGTTGGGGTAGATCCACTCCAGGATGCTTGGCCCACCCGATACGAAGGCGTAGAACGCGAAGGCGCCGATGATGAACCAGGGCGGGGCATCCGCCCAAAGACCTAGGACGAACAACGGGATCGCCATCAACGCGAACGGCACCAATACCATGGGACGACGACCCCATGTTTCCACGAGCTTCAGCGCTGGAATCACCCCGACTGCGAACAGTGTGGCGATCAACAGTTCGCCCAACGTCGACGCGTTTGTGCCTTTGATGCCGGCGGATATCAGGATCATTCCACCAAAGGTGTATAGCACGTACTGAGGGGTAATCTGAGCAAAATAAAGCACGCCACACATGATGGTGCGTTTGAGGTAGCCACCCGAAGAAATCATTTTCAGATCTGCGAGCATGGAGCGTGGTCGCCCTCCATCATTGAGCTGATCAATATCATATTGAGTGATCTTTACGGACTTGCCGTAGACCTTGCGAATGACCTCTTCCGCTTCATGCACACGACCCTTGCTGGCCAGCCAGCGTGGTGATTCGGGAATACCACGACGCATAATCACGACTATCAAGCCGACCACAGCACCGCTGAACAACATCCAGCGCCACAACGAGTGGTCGCCACTAAAGTTGACCACTAGGTAGCCCACCACGAACGCCGTCATCGCACCTACTGACCAAGCTAGGCCAGACAATCCGATCATGAAGCCGCGACGCTTCGAGGGTGTGAACTCAGTAAGCAACGAGGTCGCGATGGGATAGTCCGCACCGACCGCCAAGCCTATGACGAATCGCAACAAGATCAACTGCCAAGCATCAGTCACAAAAGCGCTCAGACCGCACGCGATGATGAGTACAGTCAAATCCAGCGCATACATGGTCTCGCGACCGATCCGGTCTGTGACCGCACCGAACACCGTCGCGCCAAAGAAGATACCCAGCAATGAAGCTGCACCAATGAGTCCGGTTTCAACAGGCGTAGCTGGAATGTCATTGGCAAAACCGATTAGGGCGATGCCGATCAGGCTGAGGATGTAGCCGTCCAAGAATGGGCCACCGCAGCAGGCAAGAAGTAATTTGCGGTGAAACTTTGAGACAGGAGAATTTTCGATTATATCGAATACACTCATATAAAGACCTTTCTTATTAAACTTATGGAGGTGTCAAAGGCAGTCAGCCAACGATGAAGTAGTGCTTGGTGACCGTTTCCTCGATCTCCCAAACACCGGTTGTTTTTGGCGCGAAGTACACGGCGTCCCCGGCCTGGAAGTGGATGGCCTGACCATCGTCAGGCGTGAAAATTCCTTTGCCGCTGATGAAATAGCTGTATTCAGCCTGAAGCACCTGACGCCGCCATGCACCGGGCGAGCATTCCCAGACACCCAGCGAAAAACGCGGGTCTTCAACTACCTCATCAATGGCGAGACGGGATTGGGAAATCAGATCACCGAGAGGCTGAGCAACTGGTGCATGCGCGGAAAATGGAGTATCTGCAGTAAGGCGTTTAACAATTGGGGTCATGCTGTTGGCTCCTGTATGGTCAGGCTTTATCTTCAAGTCCGGCTGGGGCAAGCCCGGCCAGCATGCGGTCAATAATGGAAGGTTGAGCGCCGCTCATTTCTGCGCGCTCTTTGCGGATGACGGCGTTTCGGACGAGGCTGCCACCCAGGTAACGGAATGGCTCCCGAGGAAAGGTTTTGCAGCGGCGGTTAACCAGTGGGCAAGTACTCCATTCATCCTTGATCCCGAGTGCAAGGCTTGCGAGGATGCGCCCACCGAGTCGACTGGGCCCGACTCCATTACCGCTCCAGCCAATGCCGTAATGGATGTTCTGGGTGCCGGCTAGAGTGCCGAACAACGGCAGGCTGTCGTAAGTACGATCGATTGGCCCTGACCAACCATTCGTAAGCTGAGTCGAAGCCAAGCCTGGATAGGTACGGCGGAAGTCAGCCTCGGTCAGCTCGATGCTGTCCTGGTGCTGGCTGAACGTGTCATCAATTCGCGAACCATAAGCTAAGGCACCTGTGCCCTTGCCAAATGCGATGCGACCATCACGAGTAGTGCGGTAGTAGTCGACCATCAACTGCGAGTCGGTGATCGATTGCTGCCCCGTCCAACCCATCTTTTCCAGCTTCGAAGGAATGGGTTCGGTAACCACGATCGAGCTGTTCACCGGTACGATCAGCTTTGCCAACTCGGGAATGGCCGCCGCCCAGGCATTGGTGGCCAGCACAACGTTATCCGCGCTGACAGAGCCCGAGTTGGAGGTCAGGCGCACCGTTCTGCCTGGTTCTATGCAAATGACCGGCGTCTGTTCGTAGATGCGGATCCCGGCTTCCATTGCAACTTGCCGCATGCCACGAACTAGCGCACCCGGCTGCACCGTGGCGTTGCTGCGCTCATAAACCCCGGCAAGGTGCACATCGGAGCCAGTCATTTTGGCAACAGCACCCGCCGACAACCGCTCGAAGGGCTCGACACCAAGGCGAGCGCAGGTCTCAAGCGTCCCATTCCAGCTATCAATATGAGCCGGCGTCGTCGCCGTCCAGAGCCAGCCTTTACGTGTGTAGTGCGCATCGATCTGATGCTTTTCGCAAAACTCGCCTAACTCAGTGATGGCGTGCTCGGCGGCGTTTGCCAGGAAGAGCGCCTGTTCCTTGGAACAGAAGTTCAGCAGCGAGCCAATCTTAGGCCACCAGGACATTACGAAGCCGCCATTACGACCGGACGCCCCGCCACCGCAAATATCCTGCTCCAATACAACGACATCGATGTTGGGATCGCGCTCTTTGAGCGTGAGAGCCGTCCACAGACCAACGAAACCGCCACCGACGATTGCAATGTCGGCAGAGTATTCGCCATTAAGGGGGGATGATGGTTGGAGATCTTCCTCCAGACTCTGTAGCCAGTAGCTACGTGTCAGAGGGCGAGAAGACGCCAGGCGCATGGGAGAACTCCACTGTGTTGTTTTGCACAGTTTCCCCTCGTCTACAACGGCCTCACCATTGAGCGTTATTAGGAAGATGATACGAGGCCTTCATAACATCAGACGAAACAGAATCTGGAGCACCAACAAGGCCAATGCGCAATAACCCCAGGCCAAATCGCAGTCGATTTTGTAGGTTCCTATGCGCGCCTTGATGATATCGACAGCCTCGTTGCCCATTTCCCAAAAAAGGCGAGCCTCATCCTCGGTCAATTTTTCACCTAGTGATTCAGCGCTTGTGGAGAACCCACCCAGAATCTGCCCCCCGTTACGCCCGCTAGCGCCCCACCCAATGCGAGCCGCCTCAAGCAGTATCACCCTATAGCCTCTTTCAGCCAAATGGAGAGCTGTAGAGACGCCGGAACACCCACCACCAATAACGCAAACATCTGCGCGCTCTTGCCCCATAAGTTCAGGGTACGTGACGTGTCCGCCCAGTGTGGCTGCATAATAGGTGGAGGTATGTTCATCATTTTCAACTGGTGCCTTGAGCAACATGACGGCATTCCTGTTTTGATCATTAGCAGATAGCAAGGCGGGGCATTTCACCTGCTAACGCAGCAGATATAAGCACCTTTAAAATGCTTCTTGGATGCAGCTACGCACTTCCTGCCCAGGCCGTGCGCAGCAGCATCATTAGAAATTAGATACGAATACGCTCACTTTTTGGATCATAGAGCGGAGCAAGTGATGCAACAGCCTCGACCCGCTTATCATTGATTTCGATTTCAAAGTGACAGTTACGAAGCTGCTCACCCGTAATACCGACCTCCAACTCGATTACGCCGAGCCCGACGGAAGCGCCTAAGGTATGACCGAAAGCACCTGACCGCATGTAACCCACATAATTACCATTGCAAAGGATGGGTTCTTGCCCATGAAAAAGCGGTTCAGGGTCTTTGAGCAGGAATTGCACGAGACGCTTTTTCAGAGGACCTTCCTCGCGTTGTTTTACTAGTACATCACGACCAATGAATTCGTCCTTGTTGAAGTCAACAACAAAGCTGAGCCCCACCTCCAGCGGGGTGTCGGTGTTGTCGATATCTACTCCGAAATCGCGATAACCCTTTTCCAAGCGGAGGCTTTCCAAGGCCATGAGACCAGCATGTACTAGCGGCGTACCTTGAGCCTCCACGCCATTGAGCAATGTGTCATAAGCGCAGTGGCTATATTCGGTCGGAATGTAAAGCTCATACCCCAACTCTCCCATGTACGTAACCCGGACCAGCAGAATGCGGGCATAACCGAGTTCAACCTCACAACTTGCCCTGAAAGGCAATGTCTCAGTCGATAGATCTGCCCCGGTCACTTTTTGCAGTACGTCACGAGACTTTGGACCCTGCAAGCTGAGTAACGTATAAGCAGAGGTCACGTCCGTAACCGTACAGATCTCTCCATTGGACGTGTGCTTCCGTAACCAGGAGAGAGTAATGCGCTGTAGCACATCGCCGGTAACTAGCATGTATTCCTGTTCGGAAAGTCTTGTAATCGTCAGATCAGAAACGATGCCGCCTTGGGAGTTCAACCATTGAGTGTAGATGTTTCGACCCACCGGAATCGAAACAGAGTTTGCACTGACACGATTAAGAACCTTTTCTGCGTCCGGTCCTTGAACGATGAATTTCCCCATGAACGATTTATCGAACAGTGCCACTGCATCGCGAGTGGCACGGTGTTCAGCTTCAGAATATTTGAACCACTTCTGCCGTCCAAAGCGATATTCAACTTCCGGCATTTCGCCGTCCTGGCTGAACCAATACGGCATTTCCCAACCACTCAGTGTTACAAAGTAAGCACCTCTAGCAGCGTAACGGTCGTGCAATGCCAAGCGGCGCACGCCCCTCGCACTCTTATGCTTGTAATTGGGCAATGAAGCGTGGCTGAACGTATAGCCAAGGGCGCTAGGAATGCGATCAGCAAGGAATGAACGCGTCGATTCATGTCGAGGCGTACGCGCGAGGGTGACGCCGGTCATGTCCTGAGAGGCGTTACCGAACACTATTTGCTCGGCCACCAAACGCCCCATGCCACCCGCAGATAGAATACCAAGTGAATTCAATCCACTTGCAACGTAGAGACCATCAACCTCAGGAGCCTCGCCCATCAGGAAGGACCCGTCGGGAGTAAAGCTTTCTGGCCCACAGAAGAATGTCCGAATTCCGGCGTCATTCATAACGGGGAATCGTTCGAACGCTTTTTCCAAGAACGGAGTCATCCGGTCCCAATCAGGCTGAAGGTGCAGAAAACTTGCATTGTCTGCGATCCCTTGCGGAGACCATACAGCTCCTTGCGGTTCGAAGAGGCCAAACAGCAACCCTCCGTTCTCCTCTCGAACATATGAATACGTATCAGGATCTTCCACCACAGGAAGATTAGGGTGAGCGCCCTCAATGTCCTCGGTAAGGAGGTAGTAGTGCTCTGCGGCTTGTAACGGGACAGAGACGCCGAGCTTCGCTCCAAGCTGACGTGACCACATGCCGGCAGCCAAAATTACCACCTCGGACGTAATGTCACCCAGATTGGTTTTTACCCCTGTCACGCGCTGGTTCGTCACGATGACGTCTTGAACCTGGACGTCCTCGAAAATGCGCACCCCATGCATCCGAGCCCCCTTAGCCAAAGACATCGTCACGTCAACAGGGTTGGCGCGGCCATCTGAAGGGGTGTAGCTGCCAGAGACAAGTCCAGCCGTTTCGATCAGTGGAAACAGCTCTTTGATCTCATCTGGACCCAGCTCGAATTTATCAAGACCCTGGGAGCGCGCGAAATTAATCTCACGGCGCTGGACCTCTCTACGAGTTGCATTAGTAGCGATGTGCAGGTGACCAATACGCTTGAAGCCTGTAGACAATCCCGTCTCAGCCTCAAGGTTCTCGTAAAGCTTGCGTGTGTACTGCTGCGACCAGAGCAACGTTTCGCATGACATACCGGCAGAGGCGATTAGCCCTGCCGCATGCCATGTGGTCCCGGAGGTCAGTTGATCCCGCTCTAGAAGAACGATGTCGGTCCAGCCTAGCTTGGCAAGGTGGTAGGCAATGCTGGTACCCATGGCGCCGCCGCCGATGATGACTGCACGGGCATGGGGAGGAAGAGAACGAGACATGTTGGGCACCTGTGAACAAAAAACCATGTGTGTTCATGAACATTAACCAAATAATGTTCACATGACAACGTTGATTGTTTGCTCACTCAGGCCATAATCATCCGATGCACCGATGGCACTTCCGATGCGCTAGTCATGGCCCTGCCGTCTTTGGACAATTGCTCGATACTCGCAACTGGAGGAGACCTGATCGATTACGGATTACTGCATCACCTTGTCGCCGTACTAGGGATCGAACTCGAACGCTTGCAGGTGGAGCATGAGCGTGTGCTCAGAGTCGGCTCAGAATTGATCGATGATCTGCTACAAGAACGCTTGACCGAGCGCTCTGCACAAGAGCGATTGGAACAGCTGAATTTCCCCCTTGATCAAGCGTGTCTTGTACTGGCGCGCCCTAAGACCGAGCTGGCGGCTCAATGGCCGTTACAGCTGCGCAGGGAAGGACTTGAGGTACTAATACGCAAGCAAGGGGGAGAGTTGATCTTGCTGCTGAAGGATCGCGCCGATGCACAGCTCTTGCAGCACCAGCTGCAATGCCCCCTAGGAGTGAGTAATGCTCTACTGAGAGGCCTGCGTACCGTAGAGGCACTGCGCGAGGCGCGATTGGCACTTGCGCACGGACCCAAGAGCGGCCGCTGGTTTTCTATGCCGAGGCGCAAGATGAGCAGTCATGGCTGCCTAGCACGCTGGATGAGGCGCGCAGGCTACACCGACGCGTGCTTGGCGCACTCGCTGACTACGACCTTCAACAAGGCGGACAGCTCCAGCACACGTTACGGGTTTTCTTGGAGCAGAATCGGGCTTGGCAAAAGTCTGCCCAGCGCCTGAATGTGCACAAACAGACGCTGGTATATCGGATTCGACGTATTGAGGAGATTACAGGTCGGTCTCTGGACCTGACAGAAGATGTCGCAATCCTACGGATTGCATTCTGCTCCGCCGAAATTGCGGGAATTTCTGGAGTCAGCGAATGATGACAAAACTTTTACGCACGGTTTCAATGATCTCCCAAGTCCCCTCACAGTTCGCAGGGAAAAATACTGCATCGCCGGCACGAAGCTCGATAGGCTCCCCCCATCAGGGGTAAAAATACAATGGCCAGCGATGAAATGGCTGAATTCCTTCGAGAGAATTTTCCGCCGCCAGCGTCCTGGGGAACACTCCCAACCCCCCGCGAGCACGCTGTCCTCTCCCTCGACGGCATGAGTGGAGGTCGCCGCGACCTGCGCGCCAAGCGGCTCAACTACTGGAACGGAAGCCGGTAATTCCATAGTGGCCGGAGCACCAAACAACAAAGGTTGAGGCATCAGGTTCTCCTTATCTTAAAGGTTTTTGTCTTCGAGGCCCGCAGGTGCCAGCCCCGCGAGTTGACGATCAAGCCAAGCTGGGCTGCTGCCTTCAGCTTCTGCCGCTTCTTTGCGTTTAACCGCACTGCGCACCAAAAGCCCGCCTAGGTATCGGAATGGTTCAGGAGGGAAGCATTTAGGATTACGACCCACTAAACCACAGCTACTCCACTCGTCTTTACGGCCCAGCGCGAGACTGGCGAGTATTTTCCCGCCCAAACGGCTCGGCCCCACACCATTACCACTCCAACCGATTCCATAAACGATGTTTGGGGCATTCTTCAAATGACCAAACACTGGAAGGCTGTCGTACGTGCGATCGATCGGCCCACACCAAGTATGGGTGATCGCCAAATCTTTGAGCTGCGGATAAGTGCGTCGGAAATCTTGCTCAGTATCGGCACTCAGCCGCGGGTTATCGTCATAACCAGCGTTAATCCGGCTGCCGTAGCTGATCATCCCCGTCCCTTTACCGAAGGCGATGCGACCATCCAAAGTCGTCCGGTAATAATCCACCATCAACTGCGAATCCGTGATGGTCTCTCCTCCGGTCCAGCCGATGTCCTTGAGGCGCTCAGGGATCGGGGCTGTTGCCACAATCGTACTGGTAACCGGCAATATCGTACTGCTCAGCTCAGGGATCCCAGCGGCCCAGGCGTTATGAGCCAAAACTACGCTTCGTGCAGTCAACGTCCCACCCGGCACGTTTAGAACTGCCGGCGCGGTCCGCTCAAGGCTGATCATTGCAGTGTTCTCGAAAATCTTTACCCCTTTTTCCAACGCAACCCGGCGCAATCCACGCACCAGCCGTGCCGGCTGCACGGTTGCATTGCTGATTTCGAGCACACCTTCCAAGTGCGCAGCTGATCCAGCACGCCTGGCGACTTCGGCATTGGATAATGGGCTAAAGACAGCCTCACCCAGCTTTTGGCACGTTTTTAATACATCGTTCCACGCACCGCGTTGGGCGTCAGTGGTCGCTGTCCACAGCCAGCCTGCACGACGAAAGTGGGCATCGATGCCGTGGGCCTGGCAAAAATGTTCGATCTCACCAATGGCGGCAACCGAAGCTCTAGCTAAGCGTACGGCTTCCTCTTTTCCACACTGCGCAGAAAGAGAGCTAATTTTTGGCCACCACGACATGACAAAGCCGCCATTTCGCCCTGAGGCACCACCGCCGCAAATATCACGTTCAATAATTGCGATTTGGCAACCAGGCTCCTGCTCTAGCAGCTTCAACGCAGTCCACAGCCCCACGAAACCACCCCCGACGATGGCTACATCGACAGAGAGATTGCCCTTCAATGAGGGTAGAGGCGTCAGCTCGGAACCGATTTCCTCCAACCACAAGGATCGTTTCATTGTTGTAATCCATGCTTGACCTGTAGGTGGTTCACAGTGGCCCTTCCCCACGCCGGCAACAATCGTCTGTTTGGAGCAAACTGATGAGCGAGCCTCATACAAAAATATGAGGCTCGTCACGAGCTACATTGGGATCACCGGCAACCCTTGGCTGGCCTCGACGAGGCTCGTTGGCCCTCTCTTAAAAGCGGGGCCAATGGCACCCCAGAGATGAAAAACGGCGTACTCCCCCGAGGCTAGAGGCGATCAACCTCCGTAAATGATCATCTCCACCATGAGATCTTAGGATTTTACTAAGGCATTCAGTAGCCAGGCACCTTGTGTCCAACCAGAGACCCGGCATAATTGCGCTACGTTTCTCTCAGAACCAGGGACAGCCCTGCATGACCACGCCTGACACAGCTTATTTGGCTAAGATAATCCGTGATTTACGCACCCGCAAGAATGTCACGGTCCGTCAGTTAGCGAGTAAGATTGACCGCTCAATCGGATTTATTTCCCAAATCGAGCGCGGACTTTCGCAACCCAGCGTGGAGGATCTCGACGCTATCAGCCGGGCCTTGAACGTTCCTTACAAATACTTCATGGACCCTGTCGCCTCACCTCAGCAACAGTGGATAACTCATCCTGACGAGCGACGGACGCTGACGTATGCACGAGGCGTAACCGATCAGGTGATATCTCCATCAATGTCCAACCAGCTGATCATGCTCGAGACCACACTGGATCCGGGATCGGATTTCGGCGACCGCAATATCATTGACAGTTCAGAACAGGGCGGCTATGTACTGGAAGGTGAGTTGACCCTTTGGGTCAATGAGGAAGAGATACGTATCGGCTCAGGGGACGGATTTCAGATTCCGGCTGGAATACCTTGTCGCTGCGCTAATAAAAGTGAGGTCGTTACACGAGTGCTTTGGGTTTATAACTGAGCACCAGATGACTGAGCCTCATGTTTTTGGGGCTCCAGTGCTGATCACATGTTGATAAATGGGCTACAGGAGCCCTCCGGAAGCCTCTTTTATCTCAAGATAATCATGGAGGCCCCAGTCAGGGGTTTTCTTCTGCTCCCAGACTGCTCGTATCCTCCAAACGGGGCCTAAAGACTCCAATCCGGATAGTTCATATATCCCCATGTCACGGACCTGGCTCAATCTATTTTGGCGTAAATCGGCAATGCACATGCGGCGCTCAGGTCTGCCTTATGTCTATGCACTGCGCCTCCCTTATTTTGAAGTCTTCACTGCATTCGGATTGATCATTACTACCAGAAAAACACCTGTACTTCAGCCGCTCCCTACCTACCTGAAAACTGCGACATTCAAGGTCGGCTTGATAAGCTGCCCATCTTGAGTGGTTAATGGACAAGGGCTGATCGCGACCGCAGTGGCAAGAAGATCATCAATTGGAGTCTGGAACAGATCATCCCGAGGAAGTACTTCCAGAACCTTGATGAGTTCTTTGCTCAGGTGGCTGCGTGGAATGAATCCGGAGCCCTTGGCGATCTGAGTGACCTTGTTCCGGATAAGCGGAATATCACGAACACTTTCGTTGTAGGTCCGGCTTGCAAAAATGCCTACAAAACGGCATTCCTTCAGCACCTTACCTTTTGGAGTCGCAATCCGAATGGAAACCAAATCTGGATAAGCAGGTCTGTGCACCCGGCTCAAACTGTCTTCCTTGGCAAACGAAAGCAGCAGCGGCTCGCGCAGATAAGCTGCTACAAAAGGCTCAACCACTGCTTCGTCGAGTCCTAAACGGAGGCGCTTTGAAAGCCCCAGCAGCGATGATTGATCGTAAACCACGCGAGCACCTTCGTGATTTTCGGCCAATTTAAACTCTTCGTATCCGAGGAAGGTAAAACGATCCTCGAGCATCCAATCCAGAAACTCGGTTTCTTCGAGCGTCTGCTCTGAAGAGAGCGATTTGCTCTTACGAAGTTGATTCCGCAGATCAATAACCCGTTCACGCATCGCCTGATGGTCCTGAACCACCAGACGCACTTCGGCTAGAACATCTTCAAGCGCGTCCTGGAGAGCGGTCAGCTCGGCCGCAGTCGCACAACGGTCTAACTCGATGAACATCAGAGACTCACGACCAACTGCCTCTACCTGCTCAGCATCAGCAACCAGCTCCTGCAACCTGCTGTGTTCGTCGCGGCGCGTGCTCAGCACGCTGTTCTGCAGCACGTGAATGCTATATCCGCGACGAGTGATCTCTGTACGAACTGAGTCGACCAGGAAAGGACAATCCGCATGAAGAATGAGGGCTACGCTGTGAGTCGACTGCCAACCGTTCTTTTCGTAATCAGGATTGAAGACGACTACTTTAGGGGCGACCACGTGAAAATCCTGGAGCATGTTCCAAGAAAACAGCGTGCAACCGATCAGGTCCGCAAGACGTCGCTGATTCAGTTCCTCAATCGCAATCACGTTGAAAAATTGCTGAGCGAAAAGACTAATCTGCGCACGCATTTCGGGGGTAACCAGATCAGCAATTGCAGCATCGAATCGCGCTTGGAACTCGGACTTTTCAGATGTCTGGGGCAGCGTGAGAGAGAGCATGCCGGAACCTCATGGCTATAGACGTTCGCAAAAAAAGGTCATCAGTAGCCGCGGTTTAAAGCTGACTATGACAACCTCGAGGAAATCAGATCAGGCTTGCAGCCTGAGACGGCTTGAACCTGATCCTGACTAACGCCTGGGGTGAGTTCGACAAGTCGAAGCCCCTGCTCGCAAACGTCCATGACCGCAAGGTCGGTGATGATTCAGGGTAGATTTTGTTCATGTTGTACTACCTGCTTTACGGTGTTGCCGATCACGCTGAATAAAAAAGGGGTGCCGCGGTGACGTGAAACCGAAGCCCCCCATAAACCTTTAGGGCTCGATAAATGGGAGTGGGATGTCCGTATCTCGACGCACGGCAAAAACGTTCAATGTCATCGCAACCAGTGCGTAATAGCCAAATATCCCTACCAGCTCGACCACCGCCGGCTCACCGAATACATCGACTGCCTCGGCGTACAGCTGCTCGCTGACTCTGCGCGTCCGATATAGCTCTTCACCGACTCGATAGACGATGACCTCGTCTCTGCGCTGGAACGCCGGACTACGTTGCTCACGCACAGCGTCTATCACTTGTTCAGCCAAGCCCGCCTTGCGCGCAATCGGCTCATGAATTTGCCACTCAGCCTGAGACTGCCACCAAGCCGCAGTCACTAGGATGGCCAACTCGCTAAGGCGTAACTCAAGCTTGGTGTGATACCTGCAAAAAGCCCCAAGACGCTGAGCATGGTTTGCCAAGGCCGGGCTATGAATCCAGGCTAGAAACGGCCCATCCAGATTACCGCGGGGCCCCGAAAGGATTTCCTTCAGGACCTCGCGCTGTGCGTCATCCATCTGTGATTCGTTCAAATCGGTGAGGCGAGACTGAATGTTCATAATGTTTTCCTCAGACCTCGGCTAACGTCTTGCGAACCGCTGTAACCAGCTTGCCGGTGAGTTCTTCCAGATGGAGGTCATTCAGAATGAATGGAGGCGCGAGAAGGATGTGGTCACCGCGTAGGCCATCAATGGTCCCGCCCATCGGGTAACACATCAGTCCCTCAGCCATCGCCGCTTTTTTAAGTCGTGCATGGAGCTTAAGAGCTGGATCAAAAGGCTCCTTAGTTGAACGGTCAGTTACGAATTCAATACCCTGAAACAGGCCGCGTCCGCGTATATCACCCACGTTCGGATGGGTGCCAAACACTTCGACTAGACGATCACGCAGACGCTCTCCCAGGTAGTTCACCTGCTGGAGCAGACCTTTGGATTCGATGATCTTCTGTACCGCCAGTGCGGCAGCGCAGGCCGTGGCGTGGCCAATGTATGTATGACCGTGCTGGAAGAAGCCGGAGCCTTGCGCGATTGCATCACGAATTCGCGCACTCACCAGTGTTGCCCCGATAGGCTGGTAGCCGGCACCCAGCCCTTTGGCGATGGTGATCAGGTCGGCGGTGACACCTTCTTGTTCAGCAGCGAAAAGAGTGCCGGTGCGGCCCATGCCGCACATAACTTCATCCAAAATCAGCAGCACACCATGGCGATC
The DNA here is from genome assembly GCF_047304225.1 of Pseudomonas sp. Pseusp3. Taxonomy (NCBI): domain Bacteria; kingdom Pseudomonadati; phylum Pseudomonadota; class Gammaproteobacteria; order Pseudomonadales; family Pseudomonadaceae; genus Pseudomonas; species Pseudomonas sp. Pseusp3. The sequence goes on from NZ_JBGLYV010000021.1 coordinate 46,075, forward strand.
GCAGACCTCCCGCACACGTTTGAAGTAGCCTGGTACGGCTGTTACGGCACCCAGCGTCGCACCAACCACAGGCTCAGCAACAAACGCCATAACATTCTCGGCACCCAGCTCCTGAATTTGCGAGTCGAGTTCGGCAGCGAGTCGGACACCCAAAGCTTCCGGAGTTTCTCCTGGGCGCTGCTCGCGATAGGCATAGCATGGAGTTACATGCGTTACATCAATCAGCAACGGCTCGAACTGTTGACGACGCCATTCGTTGCCGCCAGTTGCGAGGGCACCCAACGTGTTGCCGTGATAGCTCTGACGGCGCGCGATTACATGTTTGCGCTGAGGCTGGCCAACTTCAACAAAGTATTGTCGAGCCAGCTTGAGCGCAGCCTCGACAGCTTCCGATCCACCTGAGACGAAGTAGACCGAATCGATACCCTCAGGTGCGCGAGCAACAAGAAAATCGGCGAGCTCTTCCATGACCTCGGTAGTGAAGAAGGATGTGTGCGCGTATGCGACCTTTGCCACCTGCGCGTTGATCGCCTGGGCCACCTCGGGGTCGCTATGCCCTAGACAGGACACCGCCGCACCACCACTGGCATCCAGATAGCGACGCCCTTGAGCATCGATCAGGTAGGGACCATCACCTTTGACGGCAGTTGGATATTGTTGTTTGAGACTGCGGTGAAATACGTGGCTCATGATGTCCTCCGGGTTTGTGCAAATCATAAATGCACAAAGCTATTTTGCAATGTTTTTTTGCATTTTATCCGACAAGCAGTTTTTATTTGCATCCGTTAATGCGTGAGGCTGCCTTTTATGCACGCCGTTTTGCACGGAAAAATTGCATTAGGAGACCATGGGAGGTTTACTTGCTGGGATGCTTGGCGTTCGCGCCCAAAAGCCCCCCCACAAGATGGAAATCGACCATGACACGGTTGCAAGATGTGGTTCCCGAAACTCTCGCCGGTCTAAAGCAACTCCTTGAGTCGATTGAGCGCAGGGAGTCGGAGATCGTTCTAGGCGGGAGCTCAAGGCGTGTGCTGATGGCGTTGATCGAGTCGCCTCAGCGTGCAGCTGTGTCTTCGATAAGTGAGCTGGCAGCTCAGCTTGAAGTTAACGCTTCAACTCTTTCGCGCCTGGCTCAGCGTCTTGGCTATGGAGGCTTCAGCAAACTGCAAGATGTCTTTCGTAGGGAAATCACCGAAGGCAAAAGCTTCTATAGCGACCAAGCGAGTCGTTTGATGCTGACCTCTATTGACCACGACGCGATGAATCAGCTCACCCGACTTGGTCGCCAAGAAAGCGCCAACATCGCGAGCATGATCGAGCATGTTGATCCGCAGACTTTTTTGGAAACCGTTGAGTTGCTGAGCACTGCGCACCGCGTTCGAATACATGGCATGCGTCAATTCAATTCCCTCGCGCTTTTCATGGCATACGGGTTGGGCATGCTGAGGCCTGACGTTGCCGCCCTGGACTCAAGTCGCCAAGGGGTAGCCGATGCAATTGCGCAACTCGATGAGGGCGACGTTCTTGTCGTATCCAGCTGCTTCCCCTATACGCCTAGCGTAATCGCAACGGCCGAAGTCGCAGCACGGCACGGGATCAAGGTGGTTGCTCTGACCGACTCTGCAAGCTCACCCTTGGCCAAGGTCGCGATGCACCGATTTTACGTGCCCAACCACAGCCTTTTTTTCAGCAACAGCATGTGTGCATTCATGCTCTTGGCTCAGGGGCTATTGACCGCCGTTGCCGGACGACTGGGCGAAGAAGGCGTAGCCGCCCTGAAGTATCGAGAAACATTGATCACTGAGCTCAACTCTTCCCTGTAGCGAACTGCGCCCTCCGTCGGGCTTGCTACGTCGCCATTTGCGCCCCCATACGCTCGTCCGCAAAATGCAAATTTTCATTGCAAATATTCAATATGCATGATTACATGTGCATATGCAGATAGCCAATACAAAAAAAACCTGCATTTGCACCATTCTCTGCCTTCAACAGTACTGTCACCCAGAAAATAATAGGGATTGTCTTATGAAGCGCTTCTATAAAGTTATAGGTATCTTGACCCTCGGCGCTGCGCTCAATGTGCAGGCGGCAGAATCGTTGTCCGGAACCCTCGATAAAATCCAGAAATCCGGCACCATCGTGCTCGGGCATCGTGAATCATCAATGCCGTTCTCGTACTATGACGACCAGCAGAAACCCGTGGGTTACTCCATGGATCTTTGCATGGCAGTAGTTACGGCCATCAAGCAGAAGCTAGGTTTGGACAACCTGAGCGTCCGCTTCCAGCCAGTCAACTCATCCAACCGCATCGCGCTCGTGAAAAACGGCACGGTGGATCTTGAGTGCGGCTCGACGGCAAACTATCTGGAGAGACAGAAAGAGGTCGCCTTCTCCGACTCTACGTTCTGGGTCTCCAAGCGGTTAATCACCAAGGCCGACTCACCATACAAAACTATCGATGACCTCAAGGGTAAGCCTGTTGTTGTAACCCAAGGCACCGACACGGCCCTGCTGATCCGCAAGATTAATGAAGAGCGTAACCTGGACCTTCGAATCCAGGCAGGTAAAGATCACGCGGAATCACTGCTCATGGTCACCACGGGCCGCGCCGCAGCGTTTATGGAAGACGACATCCTAGTCTCAAGCCTTCGAGCGAAGGAGCGCGATCCTGCATCCTTGAAGTTGCTGAACGACTCTTTTGGCGGCGATCCCTATGCGCTGATGTTCCGCAAGGACGATCCGCAATTCAAAGCTCAAGTCGATGCCACGCTCGGTGAAATGATGAGCGATGGGCAGGCAACTAAACTGTATGAGAAATGGTTCCTGAGCCCTATCCCGCCTGCCGGCATCACCATAGGTTTCCCTATGCCCGGCCGCCTCAAGGAGCTGTTTGCTGCGCCTTCGGACAAGGCTTCCAGCTAATTGATCTCCTGATGCCGAGGAAACGGCATGCCCTCTGATTTATAGCCCACGCACGCTTCCCGGACGAAGCGTGGTGCGGCGTGGAGTTCCCGATGTCATTTAATTTCGACGTGTATCTCCAGCAATCGCCTGAGCCCGGGATGACTTACATTGGCCTGCTGGGCTCCGGCCTCGCTTGGACCGTGGCGTTGGCTCTCTCAGCGTGGATCATTGCGCTGGTGATGGGGACACTGGTCGGTGTTGCACGGACGCTTCCCTACCCTTGGCTGGTGCGCCTGGGAAATGGCTATGTCGAGCTGTTTCGAAACATTCCGTTGCTGGTGCAACTGTTCCTGTTTTATTTCGTTTTACCTGAGCTTCTACCGACTGACCTGGGAGACTGGATCAAATCGTTCGGCGCTCCATGGGGACCATTCTTCACTGCGATGATTGTCCTGGGTCTCTTTACCTCCGGACGTATCAGCGAACAGGTGCGGGCCGGTATCAACTCGTTGGCGAAGGGACAACGTGCTGCTGCACTTGCGATGGGTATGACCCTGACTCAAGCGTATCGCTATGTGCTGCTGCCTATGGCCGGACGCAGGATCATCCCACCACTGACCAGCGAGTTCATGACCATTTTCAAGAACTCTTCGGTTGCTTTGACCATCGGTGTTATTGAGCTGACCGCACAAGCCCAGCAGATGAATGAATTCACTTTCCGGACCTACGAAGCCTTCGGTGCAGCGACACTGATCTACGTCTTGGTAGCGCTGACAGTCAACCGACTGATGGCGATGATCGAACGTGCCAGCTACATCCCCGGTACGGCAACCCAGGAGCGCTAGTCATGCAAAACCTCGATTTCAGCGTCGTTCTCAACGCTCTGCCCTACCTCGCACAAGGCATGCTGTTTACCTTGCAAGTCACGGCGGTCGCGATGATCGGCGGCATCATCTTCGGGACGCTTTTGGCGCTTGCGCGCTTGAGCCAACTTGTCTGGTTGCGATCCTTGGCAGGTGCATACGTCAATCTGATGCGTTCGATCCCTCTAATCCTGGCGATATTCTGGATCTTCTTCCTGGTACCGGAAATTGTCGCTTGGCTGTTAGGATCTCCTGAACCAGTCCAAGTCGGCACCACAAAAACCGCGTTCATTGCCTTCACGATTTTTGAGGCCGCCTACTTTTGCGAAGTCATTCGTGCTGGTATCCAATCCGTTGCGAAAGGGCAAAGCGCGGCAGGACAGGCCGTCGGCTTCACTTACGTGCAGAACATGCGATACGTCATTTTGCCCCAGGCATTTCGAGCCATGATTCCTGTGCTGCTTACCCAAGTCATCATCCTTTTTCAGGACACTTCGCTGTTGTACGTCATTTCCGCAACTGATTTTCTTGGCGCCGCCTCTAAGGTTGCCCAGCGGGATAGTCGACTCGTTGAGTTCTACACCTTTGTAGCAATCGTATATTTCGTCATCTGTTTCACCCTGTCCAAAGTCGTGCGCCGTTACCAGTCACGACTCAACCGCAGCAGCGCTAACGCCTAGGAGTTGAATCGTGATCAAAATTGAGAATATCTCAAAACACTACGGCCCATTCCAGGTCCTGAAGAACTGCAGCACAGAAGTGAAAAAAGGCGAAGTGGTTGTTGTCTGCGGACCTTCTGGCTCGGGCAAATCAACGCTGATCAAATGCGTCAACGCACTGGAGCCTATCCAGTCGGGCAGCATTTCGGTGGACGGTACAAGCGTGACCGATGGGAAGATAAACCTGCCACGCCTTCGCTCAAGAGTCGGCATGGTGTTTCAGCATTTTGAGCTGTTCCCACATATGAGTATTACCGAAAACCTCGCCATCGCGCAGGTCAAAGTCCTGAAACGCTCTCGCGAAGAGGCAATGTGCAAAGCTCAGGGCCTGTTAAAGCGTGTCGGACTTCAAGCGCACGCACATAAGCACCCGGGTCAACTGTCTGGTGGGCAGCAACAGCGCGTTGCGATCGCACGAGCACTGGCGATGGATCCGATCTGCATGCTGTTTGATGAGCCGACCTCCGCGCTCGATCCGGAAATGGTCAATGAGGTTTTGGACGTTATGGTTGAACTGGCCGAAGAGGGAATGACGATGATGTGTGTTACCCACGAAATGGGTTTTGCACGCAAGGTCGCCAACCGCGTGATCTTCATGGACCAGGGCGAAATTATCGAAGACCGAAATTCCCAAGAGTTCTTCGATTCACCCGAGTCAGATCGGGCTCAACAATTCCTTTCAAAAATCCTTACTCATTGACTCCGTAACAGGCACTCGGAGCACTGAGTGCAGACGTTGCAATCCATGCCGCGACGCGATCGGTACCTTTTAAGGATCGTTGACCAACCAGATGCAATAGCTTCAAGAGCCGCTGGCTGCCAAATCGTTGTTTCACGGCTACAGGAGATGATGAAAGGCGAAAGCGGAAAAAACTCGTGGCTGTGCATCGGCGGTGGCCAAGCCATCGCTATGGCTTTTGAACACTGAATACGGAGTACAGTGGTGAGTTTATCTTTTCAAAGTAAGCTGCTTTTGGTCGTCGCGAGTGTTCTGCTGGGGGCATTCGCCGCGTCGGTCGGACTGAATAATTTTCGGCAAATGGAGCTCTTGAACAAAGAGGCAGACGCTCAGTTATCCAAGACTGGGAAGTTAATGGCCGCCGGTATCAGTACTTGGCTCAACGGCCAAATCGATACGTTACAGGCGCTTTCTGAAACTATCGGCAGAGACGGGACCTCTGGTCCATCGGTATTGCAGAGCATTTCGCTGACTAGCTACTCAGAGCGCTACGCCTTCACTCAGTTCGGTTCCGCGGAAGGCGCAATGTATTCGATCCCGGCCGGCAACCGGCCGGCTGACTACGATCTCCGCAAACGCCCATGGTACACCGCAGCTGCAGCGGCACGATCTCCAGTGGCGAGAGTATTACGCGACAGCCCCGAACGTTTGGCGAACTGACGCAGCGACAGCTTGTCGCACAATTACATCCGCCGATTTTTCCTGTCATGTCCGTACTGATCACTCAGTGTACTCCTGCTCAAAAGTTGAGTAGGCGTCGTTGTGAACTGCTTGTCGGTTTCCGGACGACGGCAACAAGTTCGGGTGCTGGCGGGAGACTGAAAGGCGCACTTCGACGTGTTCAATCTTGCACAGCAGAGGGTATGTGCGCCCGGATGTCTCCATGTGTGATCGACAATCACTCGAATATCAGATAAGTCTTGAGCACCGCTTCGCGGATATCCCAGGTACCGTGGGAGTTGGCCTCGAAGAAGAGTGCATCGCCTGGCTTGAACTGGATGGCTTCTCCATTATCCGGCGTGAACGTGCCCTCACCACTGACAATGTAGCTGTACTCGGCGCCTACCACTTGACGGCGGAATTGCCCCGGGCTGCACTCCCAGAAACCTGTCACTGCGTCGCAGCCTTCCAGGGGAATGTGTTCGGCTGTACGGGTCATCGCGATGGGCTCTCCAATAGGCTGCCCCACCGGAGTTTTGGGGGAAAATGTGCTTTGGTCATGCAAACGGATGCGGACAACGGACATGTTGGTCTCCTTGATGTTTTACGTCGAATAGGCGATGCGGGGATTTTGATCGACAGCGGCTGCCCCCGAGATGCTGAGTCAGTTGGGCGCCACTGGACGTCAGGTCAAAGCGTCGAGCAGACGGTACCAAGCGATACCCAGGCCGACATACAAACGCTGCAGGCCATGAAACGGAATCGGCTTGATGCCGGTAATCGGAAAAGGGAATTTCTGCCCGTTACCGAGAATGTTCATGGCTAAATGGCGACCCAGGCTGGTTGAAAGTGCAATACCGCGTCCGTTATAGCCAAGCAGCATACTCAAGCCCGGCTTTGGCTGATGGACATGAGGCAGGAAATCCTTTGTCAGTGCTACGCGACCGCTCCAGCGATATTCCAAAGGCACGCCTTCCAGTTGTGGAAAGACGCCTGTCAATGATCGCTCCAGATGAGCCCAGTCAGTATTCGACCTTGGCTCTGAAAATGGCCCACGACCACCAAACAGAACTCGACCTTGAGCATCTTGCTTAAAATAGGTCAGCAGCCGACGGGCGTCGGAGCAGACTTCGCCACCAGGTAATACCGTTTTCCTAAGCTTTTCGGGCAGAGGCCGGGTCGCGATAATGAAGCTGTTGGCGGCAAGGACCGTCTGCCGCAAACCTGGCCAGAGGTTGTCGGTGTATCCATTAGTCGCGAGTACCACATGCTGGGCTCGGACCTTGCAACCTTGGCCCGTCGTCAAATTCCAATAGCCGTCCCTGGACTCCAGCTTAACGACCGGGCTGTGACCATAAATTTCAGCACCGTGGTTGAGGGCGATGCGAGCCAGTCCACGGGCATAGTTCAATGGGTGCACGCTACCGGCACGTGGATCGACCCAGGCCCCCAAGTAATCATGACTGCCGATTCGCTTGGTCACGCTGGCTTTATCAAGCATTTCCACAGGCACGCCACGTCGTCGCCATTGCTCTGCCCGGCTCTCGATATTTCGCATTGCCGTAGCGGATACACCTGGTTGAATCCAACCTTTACGGGTGGCATCGCATTCAATACCGTAGCGATCGATCAGTTCGAACACTTCGTCAGCCGCATTGCCTACCACATCGATCAGGGCCTCGGCGAGCTCGCCCCCAAACATCCTTAGCAAATCGTCCGGATCGTGCTTAAGCCCCGGAATTACCTGGCCTCCATTGCGTCCCGACGCTCCCCAGCCAGGCTCGGCTGCGTCCAGAACGCACACATTCGCACCACCTGCCGCCAGGTGCAGGGCCGTTACCAGGCCGGTATAGCCGGCCCCGACGATAGCAACGTCTACCTGCTTGTTTTCACCAAGCCGCGGTGTCACCGGCCCGGTAGCGGCCGTGGATGCCCAGAGAGAAGGAGGTAATGCCAACGGCTGCCCGGTCATGCCGACACCTCATCGGTGTTGAGCAGACGGCGCAAAAAATCTTGAGTTCGTGCATGCTTGGGTGCACCCAGAACTTCCTGGGCAGGACCTTCTTCCACGATACGACCGCCATAAAGGAAGCAGACCTTATCAGCAACCTCCCGGGCAAATCCCATCTCATGAGTCACCACCACCATGGTCATGCCTTCGTCGGCCAGTTTGCGCATTACCGCCAGTACTTCACCCACCAATTCAGGGTCGAGCGCAGAGGTCGGTTCATCGAAAAGGATGGCCTTCGGGCGCATCGCCAATGCACGCGCGATCGCTACCCGTTGCTGCTGACCGCCCGAAAGCTCGTCCGGGAAGGCATCGATACGATGCGAAAGGCCAACCTTCTCCAATAGCTGGCGAGCGTGCTCGCGAGCTTCTTGAGGGTTTTCCTTTTTCACATAGATCGGGCCCTCCATCACGTTCTCAAGGGCGGTGCGATGAGGGAACAGATTGAAACGCTGGAAAACCATGGCAACCTGAGTACGGATCTCGTGGATGCTTTTGGCGTGACGATCAACGCGTTCGGAGGACACCAGGATGTCCCCGCCCTCATAAGTCTCCAGGCCATTGATGCACCGAAGAAGCGTGGATTTACCAGAGCCTGACGGACCGATCAGACAAACCACTTCACCGCTATTAACTTGCAGGTCGATACCTTCGAGCACGCAGGTGTTGCCGTAGCTCTTGCGCAGGGCTTTGATCTCTATCATGACGATTTCCTCATTCCAAGCCGCTTCTCAAGGCGGCGTAACGCGAAGGACAGCGGCAGGCTCAAAGTGAGGTAGAGCAGCGCTACCAGGGTATAGACCGTCATGTTTTCGAATGTGGATGAGGCGATCAGTTGACCTGCTCGGGTCATCTCCACAACGGTAATAGTGGACACCAGCGATGAGTCCTTGAGCATCATTACCAAGGTGTTGCCGTAGGGTGGCAAAGCGATACGGAATGCTTGCGGAAGGACAACACGGCGCATCACCATGTAACTGCGCATACCCAGCGATTCCGCGGCCTCGATTTGCCCTTGCTGAATAGCCTGTATGCCGGCCCTGAAGTTCTCTGCCTGGTAGGCCGAGTAGGCAATACCGAGACCGATAATGCCGGCCTGCATAGCTGTCAGTTGAATGCCGAATTCGGGTAGTACGAAATAGATGTAGAACAGTTGAACGATGATTGGAAGACCGCGGATCAAGTTGACCACGGTGATCGCGAACAACGAAATGGTGCGGACCTTGGACACCATCATCAAGGCCAAAACCAGGCCGATGACCGAACTGAGCAGGAAGGATGCAACCGTAACCTGCAAAGTGACCACCGCCCCGCTCAAGAGAATGGGAAGGAAGTCCAGAGCATTCTGGAGAAACATAGGATTATCCATGAGGCGAGTTCAACCAAGGCCTGGCGAGGTACCAGGCCAACAAAGGCGCTTAGTTAAGCTTCCACTTCTCGACAATGCGTGCGAGGGTGCCATCTGCCCTGATAGTGGCGATGCCCTTATTCACTTTGGTGAGCGCCTGCTCATCGCCCTTGCGCAGAATCAGGCATACCTCACCCTTGATCTGAGGCTGATAGGAGTCAACCAGCCGCACCTTCTGCAGGGTGCCTGAAGACATCTGGTACGCCAGGATGGGGCGGTCGGCGAAACCGGCCTTGATCCGCCCCAGGGACAGGTCGCGGGTCAGGTCCGCGATCGAGTCATAGCCACGTACTTCCTTGTAGATGCCGCGCTTATTGAGCGCATCGAGGAAAATGGTGCCGACCTGGGCACCCACCACCTCACCCTTGAAGTCATCCATGCCGGTGTACGGCGTATTGTCGTCAGCCCGCACTACCAAACCCTCGCCGTACTCGAAAACCGGATCGGAAAACTGCACGATTTTCTCGCGCTCCGGGGTACGCACCATCGCTGCTGAGATCATGTCAATTTTACTGGCTGTCAGGGACGGGATAAGCGAAGCGAAGGTGGTTTGCGCGATATCCACCTCGAAGCCAGCAGCCTTGGAGACGGCTTCGACGGTGTCGATCATCATGCCCTGGATATTGTTGCTTTTCACATCCAGGAAGGTGAAGGGTACTCCGGTGGCGGTGGCACCGACCTTGAACGTTTCCGCTTGAGCAACAAGCGAAGCAGTACAGCCAGCGAACAGAGCAATGGTACAGGCGAACACACGAAGACGAGGATACATGTCGAATACTCCAGTTTGACGCGGTTTGTTGTAGTTGTGCGTGATGGACAGCCTTCTCGTATCAAAAGTCGGCCTTGAATTAAATATATACGATTTACAAAAATCGTAAAGCGGTTTATAAGTATCGCATATCGATATTAAAACCAATCAAGCCAGAGAGATGAGCCATGAGTGAGAACGAAAACAGCCTCTTCAATCAGTCTCTAGAGAAGGGGCTAGCAGTGCTGCGTGCATTCAACGCGCGCCAGCGGACAATGAATCTGGCGGAAATTGCCGAGGCCGCAGGCATCAACAAGAGCTCTGCACAGCGCATGATTTTCACCTTGGAGACGCTGGGGTACGTGTGCAAAAACCCTCAATCCAGGCGTTTCCAGCTCACTCCCCGCGTCATGGAAATTGGTTACAACTATCTGGCCGCAGATACGCTGGTAGACGTCGCCAATCCTTTTCTCGCCGAACTGGCTCAGCTCACGGGGGAATCCACGAACCTCACCGAACCGGTCGGCCTGGAAATGATCTATGTGGCTCGTTTCGTAGCCCCTAAGTTCATTCCGATCCACCTGCCTATCGGCAGTCGCATACCGATGTATTGCACCGCTTCTGGCAGGGCTTATCTAAGCACCTTAAGCGATGAGGGGCTTGGTGAGGTGCTGGCTGCCAGTGATCTGAAGCGGCATACGCAACACACCCTGACAAGGGTGGACGAGATTGTCAGCGCGATTCAGGCGGTCAGAGACAAAGGTTATGCCGTCAACCTTGAGGAGCTTTACCTCGGGGATATGACCATTGCGGCGCCTGTCATCAACAGCCACCATAAACCCGTGGCCTCGGTGCACGTGGTTGCGCCGACCAGCCGATGGACGTTAGAGGAGGCGCAACGACAGATAGCTCCAGCGGTCGTAAAGTGTGCCCACGCAATCAGCACCTCGATACGTTCTCTCTGATGATGAATTGCAATCGCCCTCCCCCCCCCGACTGGTAGCCCTCTCCCTACCTGAAAATGAGGCCTCGGCCTGTTCGGCATCGCCCTGCAGGCGCTACGCTTGGTCGGCCCCTAGTGCAGTCGCCAGGTGAACCGACGTCTCGATCGCTTCGTGGTTCCCAGTACACGAATCGAGCGCTGCGTCGGCAAGGTCGGCGGGCTGAAAAGAGTAGCCGGAAGGCCGGGGTGGAAAAACAGGAAAGCTCGCCGATAAAATGGCACTGCGCTAAGGTGTGCAACTCGTTTAACCACGACGATCTCTGTAGCAAGTAAGCCCGCCCTGCCCTTTAGAGCGGGCTCCAATGGCCTATCGACCTGGCATTCGGACGACGATCTTCCCTATGTGATCGCCTGAGTCCATGTGCCTGTGTGCCTGTGTGCCTCCACGATCTCCTCGAAGTTAAACACATCGTCAATCACGGGAACTACCCGCCCTGCCTCAATATGAGGCCAGGCGTCGCGCAAAACGCCGGCGACAATGGCTTGTTTGGCCACCAGAGAACGGTCTCTCAACGAGGTGGTATGCAGTGATGCTCGCTTGCCCATCATCTTGCCCAGGTGGATGCCCCTGTCGATCCTGTTCATGCTGGCATTTGGCCTGGCTTGCCTGGTCAATTACCCAAGCCTGAAACAGCAGAAAGAGGTCATCGCTCGTCATGCCGACAACGTTATGGCGGTTACCCTGCTGATCTTCGGCGCGGGCATATTCGTCGGCATCATGAGTGGCACCGGGATGATCAAGGCAACTCGGACAACATCATCACGATCCTGCCGGCACAGGCTGGGCATTACATGTCGTTGATCACCGCCTTGCTAAGCGTGCCTTTCACTCATGTACTGACAAACGATGCGTTTTATTTTGGCGTGCTACCCGTTCTCGCCGCGACGGCGGCTCACTATGGAAGCGGCCCGAATGAAATGGCGATTGCTTCACTCGTCGGCCAACCTTCACCTCCTCAGCCCTCTGGTTGCATCAACCAGCGAGTCTCCCTGAAATGGACACTCGGGACAGTCCTGGTCATGCTGGTGGCCGCCATCGCGATTGGCGCTATTACCGTTGTCAACTGAGACTGCAAGCCCGCATTGAGCGCGGCTGGAACATCGGCGATGCACCTCGCATCTGGATTGCAGGTATCTCGATGAGCAGCAGGAATGAGTCTGTCGAGACCACTAACAGGCAAGCCACCTATGACCAAAGATCTAAGCATGCGAATGCATCAAGTCGATGCCTTCACCGCCGGCTTTTTTCCCGGAACCCAGCTGCCGTTCTCGTACTTGAAGACTGGCAGCCGGACGACCTGGTACCTGACTATTACATAGGACAACAATCTCGCCGAAACGGTTTTTTTTCAAAGCCCGGCCCGATGGGGAATGGGATCTGCGCCGGTTTGCTCCAGCGCATGAATTCGATTTTTGCGGCCACACCACCTTGGCGACCGCACACGACCTACTGATCAATAACGAGAAGGCTTCGTTGATATTTCTCACCGCGTCGATGAGTTGCGAGTATCGAACAAGCCGCATAGGTACCGCTCGACATTCCACAGCTTTTCGCGAGAAGTTCTGGACGTACTTCCTAGAGAGATCGTGTCTGCCCCCTTGTCTTGGGTCATCGACAACCGATTCACTGCTTGAACCTAACCCGAAATCGATTGTCTGCAAATTAGCCTAGCCACCTGTACTTCACTGACCGTGAAATCGATCCTCGGTATCTAGGCTCAGAAATGGAAAACAGATCGCGAGAACCTATCCATCCACCAAGGGATAGGGGTTGAACAAACAATCATGAAGATCATAGTGAGTGATAGGTAAATGGAATGACCTCACCGAGTGACAGAGTCGAGTAAAACAGCCGCTGCCATCAGCTAGGTTGATATACAGATGATTCGCGGGAGGCCTATCCATCAGGAATGGAGATCCATCCGTACATGTCCGTTTATATTTACAATCCGCAGACAAAAACCTTCTACCGCCCCATCGACGCAGCATTGCGGTGGTGCAACCTCATCCGTTATGAAGCACAAATAGTGCAAGCTGCATGGTCTTGTCCTGGGAAACTTGCGTCCCTATTCCCGCAATGGCCAGGCCTACACGCAACCACCGAAAAAATCTACGATGCGGTACGTAATAGAGAATTGCCTTATGGTTGCCTCGGTATTTCGGTTCCCATGGGGACTTACGTGGAACCCTATCAATTAACAATACGTCACTCAGATTTACGCCAATGGATGGAGATTTACTACCCCGATCAGAAACCTAGCTTCTTGTTTGAGTCAGGCAGAGACTCACATGAAAAAGTCAGTTTAGGGACGTTCCTGGCGCTACAGGCGGATAGAGATATCCTATTGCAGGAGCTCAACACGCTACGTCTTCACCATCAGGATATTTTGGTAGATCTTCAGGCGATAGGGGTTGAACGGGATGACCTCAAAGTGTTTGTCAAAACGCACGGACAACTCAGCGAGCGTAGCGAACTCACATACCAAAACATCATCGGTGTTTTGGTCAACCTACTCCTGGATCATTCTCCCGCTGGAAAGCCTCTTTCCGTATTTAAGAATCAAGCAGCAATCGTCGATGCCATTATCGCACGCTATAAAGATGTGCCAGGCATTAGCAAACGGACACTGGACGAAAAATTTGCTACAGCTAACCGCAGTCTCAAAAAAAGCAAATAATCCAAGAAATTGCGCTGCAATCCACCCGATTGCAGTGCAATGACTCGATCCCACTTCTAGTATTCAATTCGGGTCACTTCCCATAACGCGCCAATCGGCGCCAGGAGTGACCAGCATGTCTAGTCAACCTTCCCCCATCACTGAAGCTCCTCAACTACAAGTCGAACGTCACATCATGCGCCGTGACGAGGTAGAGCGAAAAACCGGCTTCAAGCGTGCGCACATCTACAACCTGATGAAAGTAGGTAAATTCCCTCAGGCTAAACGCATTGGATTGCGTGCTGTCGGCTGGGACTCGCGGGAGATCGAACGGTGGATCGTTGAACGCCTGGACCAGCAGGCCTGATGCCATGCGAGTTGTATCGGTGGTTTCTACCAAAGGTGGGGTGGGGAAAACCACAGTCGCTGCGAACCTCGGCGGTCTGCTGGCGGATGCTGGCCTACGCGTCCTGCTGCTCGATCTGGATAGCCAACCCACCCTCTCCAGCTATTACGCCTTGAACCACGAGGCCATCGCGGGTGCGTACGAACTCATTGCGCTCAACCAGACAGATCCCGCGCAGATAATTTCCACGACTGAGGTCGTCGGTCTCGACCTGATCCTCTCCAACGACGACCAAAGCCGACTGAGCACCTTGCTGCTGCACGTTCCTGACGGGCGATTACGGCTGCGCAACTTGCTCGACCATTTCCGTTCCAGTTATGACCTGCTTTTGATCGACACCCAAGGCGCACGTAGCGTGCTGCTGGAGATGGCCATCCTCGCCTCCGATCTCGCCCTTTCTCCCATCACGCCTGAAATGCTCGCCGCCCGCGAACTGCGGCGCGGCACCTTGAAGCTGCTCAGCGAACTCGAACCGTTCAGCTACCTGGGCATTCCACCACCATCCTTGCGACTGCTACTAAACCGGGTGAACGCCATTCGGGTGGATACCCGGATGATCATCCAAGGCCTGCGCGAGACCTTCGCTGGGGCTACCCACATCTTGGTCCTAAATACCGTAATTCCCGATCGAGTCGCGTATCTCAATGCTGCCTCCCTCGGCCTACCGGTCCACCGAATCGAAACGCGTCGGTCACGTGAACGAGGCTCGCACTCAGCGTTGGAAATCATGCAGGCGCTGGCCATCGAGTTGTTTCCGGAATGGCGCGAAGCGATCGCTACGGTCAGCAGGTGCGCGGAGGATCAATGAGACGAATCATCAAGCCACCATTTCTCGCCAAGTCATTTTTTTATCGACCTTGAGGCCAACAGCGTTTGGCAAGGAGTCTTTTGATGTTGGATCAACTGCCCATCATCGTCCAACCATCCATTCGACCACTACTCCCACCTTGCGAGGAGTACTGCACTGTGGTCTTTCACCTGCAGGGTGGGCGCTCGGTCACGGCGTGGTTCCTCGCAGAAATCTCCCGACATTTCGAAGGTTCGGGGACCGTCGAAATCGTCAAGTTCGAGGTCGGTGACCTTTTGCGCACCCGGCGTTAACTGAGGTTGTTCCGATGAAAAAGCTCAGTCAGGAGGAGATCACTGACAAGCTGCACCAGGACCACTTCCCTCGGGGCCCAGAACTGGAGCGGCTGTCCGATCCACTCATCGACACACCTATGCTGGTCACGCTGGAGCAGTTGCGGCCCTACGAACTCAACCCACGCTTCATCCGCAATCCGCTGTATGACGATATCAAGGCGTCCATCCGTGAACGCGGGCTGGATCAACCGCCGCCGATTACTCGCCGCCCGGGAGAAACCTATTTCATCATCCGCAACGGCGGTAATACGCGTTTGGCGATTCTCGGCGAGCTATGGCAGGAAACTCGCGACGAGCGCTTCTTCCGCATTCATTGCCTGTTCCGACCCTGGACCAATGAAATCACCACCCTACTCGGCCATCTAGCCGAAAGCGATCTACACGGCCAACTCACCTTCATCGAACGTGCATTGGCGGTAGCCAAACTCAAAACCATGCTCGAACCAGATGGAGTAGTACTCTCGCAACGTGAGCTGGCACGACGTCTTGCCGCTGGAGGCTATCCAATTTCACAGTCGCACATCAGCCGGATGCTCGACACCCTCGAACACCTACTGCCGGCCATTCCGCAAACCCTGTATGCCGGGCTGGGTAAACCCCAGATAGAACGCCTGATCGCTCTACGTAGTCAGGCAGAGCGAACCTGGAACCGTTATCCAACCGCCACCGTTGCGTTCACCGAGTTTTGGCTCGATACCCTGGGCTACTTCGATACTGACCCCGAGTCCTTCGATCTTGAGCAAATCCAGGATGAACTGCTCGAACGCATGAGCCGCTTGCTCGGATCGTCCTATCGTATGTTGGCCCTGGAGCTGAGCGATACCCATCGGGTCATCTCGACGCCTGGCGTTGTCGTCGCAGCCCCCTCAGAGAGCAGTCATCTGCCGAGCGTTGATGAAGCTGCGGCAGGATCGCCCTCCTCCGAGTCCCGTCCCCAATCAGCTGAGATCAGAACCCAGACCGAAACCGCTCGAGAGGAGCTGCTCACTCCACCCGAAACGAAAGTCATATCAGCAGTTTGCCCTGCGTCGCGAGTTCAGCAGATTCGCGAGCAGATCGATCGAGAGACATCCGCCGAAGCAGAATCGACCGTCGAAATGTGCACGATCGCCGAAATCTGGATCATCGCACCAACACTGGATAGCCCCGAACAACTGCGTTTAGCCATTGCCGGACTGGCTCGGGAAATGGCGGCCTATGCCGGACATCCCGAGAGCATCATCGATCAGCAGCATGGCTTGGGCTTCGCCCTGAACATCGAGCGACTGGATCTTGCAGCGCCTCGCGCGACCGGCGTTCACCTGCTGCTCCTGGCCCTGTCGCGCGCTCAAGACGACGTGGACTGGGAAGATCGCAAGCAACTGCCCTCCGCCCTGTTCGGGCAACTGTTATTGGGGGTCTATCAACTCCCGCTGACCGATCGTCCCGCCATGGACGTAGGGCTGGAGCGACTGCCCGACGGTCTGTTAATCAAACTGTATCGCCTGATCCGCCTGGCCCGACGCCTGATCGACTTAACGCTGGCCCCTGAAGACAACTCACCGAAGGAGCTGCCATGAGCTTGTCCTTCAATGTGCTCAACCAGGCCATGCTGACCCAGGTGCTGCATGAGCTGCGCTTGGGTAATCTGCAACGCTGTAAGGCACTCGGACTGGGTGAGGACGACATCTACTTGTTGCAGTCCTTACCGCCCACCACGCTGTCACGCTTGGCCCATGCCACCGTACCCTGGGTTGAGGTCAAGATTGACTCACCGGTGCTGCATAGGTTGATCGAGCAAGCCGAACGCGATGAGCAGAACGAGCGATTGATCAACCGAGCGCTCAAGCTGGGCGCCAGTAGCAGCATCATGTACCAGTGCTTTGGCTTGGCGCATTCGGAAACCGCCCTGCGCCGACGTCTGCTCAAGATCGAAGCTCGTAAAGGCCGCCCTCAGCATTTGAGCGAAGCACAGGAACATGCGCTCTGGCAGCGATGGTGCCAGCTACGCACTCAGGACGGTGCCGAGGATCAGCTCGACGCCATGATGATGCTGGCGGAAGAGCAACAGATCAGCTTGACCATCGTTTGGCAGCAGATCGACCAGTACAGCAACAGAACATGAACACGGCCCCTTCCAATCGCTGGCAGCGTGTCCTGCAGCAATGCACCCGGCAGTTGAATGAGCGCTGGCCCGCGCGCCCTGCCACTGAACAACCTTCCAATCAGGCGCTGCAGGCTGGCTTTCTGTTCAGCGGCCAATCACACGAAGTCGTGCCGCGTCGCCTACTGTTGGATAGTCGGCTGACGCCATTGGAACGTAATGCCTGGCAGGTGTTTCGGCTCATGTTGCAAGGCCAGGGCGTGGTCACACCGCGCTATGAGGATTTGCAGCCTTACCTGTCGAGCGTGCCCTACGGTGCGTCAGCCTCCCGTGAAACCATCGCTCGCATGTTGACCATGCTCAGACTAACCCGCTGGCTCAGCTTGGTGAGCCGTGGCCGCGATCAGCTCAGTGGGCGCCTACAAGGCTCTCTGTACGTCCTGCACGATGAGCCGTTAACCCCCGCCGAAGCCATGGAGTTGGATCAGGATTACCTGGAGCTAGTCGGACATGCCATCGGTCATGCGACCAAGGCTGTGCGCATTGTGGCTCAGCATGTTCTGGAAGAAATTCGCCAGGACACCCGTATCGATTTAGGTCAGCTACCCACGCGGCTTGACAGCTGGGGCGAACACTGGATGCAGCAAGGATTGGACTTGGTAACCGATGATACGTTACACGATTCCGAATTGGGGGAAGATCACCTCGTTCGGAATCGTGCAGGCCCTCGTTCGGATTCCGAACCGGGCTTGAATGCCAATGTTTCCGGCGCAGTTCGGAATCCGAACGCCGCCTGTACTGTATTAAAAGAAAGTATTTGTACAGTACCGCGCGCGACCCTAGCGGTGGATAACCTGCTCTGGCCCGATTCGCTGCACCTGAGTCCAAGCGAGCGTCAGGCCGTGACCGTGGCGCTGAACAAGCTCAACCCAGCGGATCGGCAGGCGGTGCTCAACGAAGCCGGTGCACGCTGTGCGGTCGGTAGTATCCGCAAGCCGGCGGCCTATCTGATGGGGCTTGTCCAGCGCGCACTGAAAGGCGACTTTCATCCCTGGGCAGGTCAGACAGAGCCCTCACACATTGTAGAACCGCCCCCAACAGCACCGTCACGCCCGTCCCGAAAACAGGGCGAACCCGTCTCTGCCCTAGCCCAAGCTTGCCTGAATGAGCTGCGCCAGCTGCGCAGCAAACGCCCTGGACATCAGTAGATTTGATGCCAGTGGCATCAAATCTACTGAGTTCTACTGAGAGATCGCAAAGGGCCGAACCTGTACAATCCGAGTGATACAGCCATCGCCATCCATGGAAATGACTCCGTCGGCGTCACTCGTGAACGTCTCCGAAATTAACCCTCTCAAACCGAATAGACCGCATTCAGCTTTTTGGCTGTCCTTGACCTTTATCTGTCGCAACGTTCCCGTCCAAGCCTATGCGAGGACAACACCGTGGCCGATCACTATCAGCTCAACTTGGGCTCATTGCGCAGCAGCATCACCCTGACCCTGCACACCCACCACGCCGCCCGTATCTGGCAAGGTCGAACCGCACGTGAAGGCGTCCACTCGATCATGGGTATGGCCGGCTACATCAGCGTCACCAATCTGATCAAACAAACCGCGGCCCAGGACGACCCTTATGCCGATTGGGCTATCGTGCAGCTCGAAGAAAAACTGATGCAGGCCAAGGCTGGAATGCTGGAACTGACCCAGCAGCTGGATCGAATCAGGCAGGACCTGCCGACACAGATCGACATGAGCGACAACCTCAACATTCACCCCGTCACCTTGCCGTTGTACATCAGCAGCCAGCTGGGTTTTCTGGCGGTCTACCTGCTAACCGACTACGACACCCTCGTGCGCCGGACCCTATTGGCCCATCACACCGCCTTGATCGGTCGCAGGGACATGGAAGCCTGGATCGATGACGGTGCCCATCTGCTGCGTAGCTTGTTCGGCCAGGCGCAGCGTTATCGGCATGCCGGCGTCACACGTGATGACATGGCGGAGAACAACGCCCGTGCCATTGCGGCCATCGAGAAAATGGGTTTGCCCCCAATGGACATCCTTGAAGGGCATCGCCGCTCCCAGTTCGCGCCGCCAATCATTCGCCGTGGTGCTGTGGCAGTGGATGATGCTGACGTGTTGGCAGAGGAGATGGGAGAGCTATCTGCAACGGTGGATGAGCCTGAGGACGAAGCATGAATCCCCTGACTTCGGCTCAGCCGATGCCCTTCGAAGCATTGACACCGGATGCCTATCGGCAGCTCGAACACGCAGCCTCCCTAAAAGGCCTTTTAAAACCTTTTAAGGGTAAGGGGGAGTTGGAGCATCTGGCGCAAGTGGCGAGGGAAATCGAGGCGCAGTTATGCCACCTGATGGAGGCTGTGGTGCAGCAGGCCGGACAGCCCCCTTACTCACTGCTGGATATTCGAATGGTGCTGCAGAACACCAGCGCGGGCAGCACCTTTTTGCGTTGGCGTACCCGCGACTTCGCCCGTATGGGGGTTGCCGTCTGGGAACGCCAGATGAGCAACAAAACCCTACCGCAGGTCGTGCGCGAGGGACTGCACCAATTCGAATGCAACCGCATTGCACTGAACCTGCAAATGAGCGTGGTGCATTCGCTCTACCGCCAGGCATCAACCTGCGCGATCAAAATGGCCAGTGCCGAACGGTTACTGCGCCAATTCACAACCGCAGTGGAGGTATCAGGATGAGTACTTTTTTTGTCGGCGAAGGCAACATCGGCAGTGCGCCAGAGTTCCAGGAATTCCCATCAGGCAATGACGAGCCGCGGCGTTTGCTACGGCTGAATGTGTACTTCGACAACCCCGTGCCACGCGAGGGCAGCTATGAAGACCGAGGCGGCTATTGGGCGCCGGTTGAACTCTGGCACCGCGAAGCTGAGCACTGGAGCACGCTATACCAGAAAGGCATGCGCGTGCTGGTCGAAGGCCGCACAGTGCGCGATGAGTGGGAGGACAGCGAAGACAATGCGCGGGTCACCTTCAAGATCGAGGCCCGTCGAGTCGGCATGCTGCCTCACCGAGTGCACAGCGTGGTCATGCGCGAACGCTCCAGTGAACAAGCAGCATCTGCGACACACGTCGGGCAAAACGCAGAGCAGACCAGCTCACCTGCGTCGAAACCCAAAAAACGCAGAGGGCAGCCATCTACGGACTGACAGACTTCAGGCATAAAAATTGCGCCTCTGCGCGAAGTTGATGGCCTGTTACTACTCGCTGCTCGTGAAGATCCACCCTGTCGTCCACGCTAAAACTGGGTAGTAGCCTCGGGCTTTAAGCCTGCCCTCTCCGACTAATATGAGGAACCTGGAATTCAGGTTTCTCGTATCTCGCAACGGCTGTTTCCAACAACGCTGCTCCGAACTCAATCCGGAGCAGTTCTATGCGCCTCTTCCTCTGTGAGAAACCTTCCCAAGGTCGAGACATCGCCAAAGTACTCGGAGCCACCCAGCGCGGTGATGGTTGCCTGATCGGCACCGACTCAACCGTCACCTGGTGTATCGGCCATCTGCTGGAGACGGCCCCACCCGAAGCCTATTGCACTCAGTACAAGAACTGGTCGTTGGATCATCTACCGATCATTCCCGCGCAGTGGCAGGTCGAGATCAAACCCAAGACTACGGCGCAGTTCAAAGTCATCAAGCGCCTGCTCAGTGAAGCCTCCACCGTCGTGATCGCGACCGACGCCGATCGCGAAGGTGAACTGATTGCCCGCGAGCTACTGGAACTCTGCAAGTATCGAGGTCCCGTTCAACGACTTTGGTTGTCCGCACTCAACGAGACCTCGATTCGCAAAGCACTGTCCTCACTAAAGTCTGGTCAGGAGACCTACCCGCTCTACCACTCAGCCCTGGCCCGCAGCCGCGCCGACTGGCTGATCGGCATGAACCTCAGTCGTTTGTTTACCCTCCTCGGTCGGCGGGTGGGTTACGACGGCGTACTGTCGGTTGGACGTGTCCAGACTCCTACCCTACGTCTAGTGGTCGATCGGGATCGTGCGATTGCCAGCTTCGTCTCAGTACCCTACTGGGACGTGGATGTGCACCTGTCCTCAATGGGGCAACCATTCATCGCATCGTGGTTAAGCCCCAGCTCAGGGCAGGACGAGGCGGGTCGTTGCCTGCAACAAGCGCTGGCCATTCAGGCGGCCCAAGAGATTTCTAGCGGTAAGATCGCCACAGTGCTCTCGCTGCAGACTGAGCATTCCCGCGAACCGCCACCCCTGCCCTTCGACCTGAGCACACTGCAAGAAGTCTGTTCGCGCAAGTTGAGGCTCGGAGTCCAGGAAGTCCTGAACATCGCCCAAGCTTTGTATGAAACCCACAAAGCCACCACCTACCCGCGCAGCGACTGCCGCTATTTACCAGAGAGTATGTTCAACGAGGTACCCGCGGTATTCGATGCCCTGCTCAAAACGGATCCCACACTGCTGCCCGCATTGGGAGGACTCGATCGATCACTGCACTCCCGCGTGTGGAACGATGCCAAGGTCACCGCGCACCACGCCATCATCCCCACCACCGAACCGGCGAATCTGGCGCGGATGTCCGAACAAGAACGCCGAGTCTACGAACTGATCCGTAGCCACTACCTCGCGCAATTTCTTCCACATCATGAGTTTGATCGAACCCAGGTCGAACTGGAGTGCAGTGGAGAGCGTTTGACTGCTGTTGGCAAACAGATCCTGGTGCAGGGCTGGAAAGGTTTGCTCTACGAAAACACCGAGGACGATGAGCCCAGTCACAAGTCCCAAGTATTGCCGGTTTTGCAACAGAGTACTCGGTGCGCAGTGGACGACGTCGAACTCAAGTCCATGCGTACTGCCGCTCCCAAACCTCTCACTGAGGGCGACCTGATCAAGGCGATGAAGAACGTAGCCAAATTGATTAACGACCCTCGCCTGAAACAGAAACTTCGGGATACCACCGGTATCGGTACCGAAGCCACGCGAGCCGGCATCATCAAAGGGTTGATTGATCGCGGTTATTTGCTGAAGAAAAAACGCGCCTTGATGGCCTCCGCAGCGGCCCACACCCTGATCGAGGCGGTACCCGCTGCAATCGCAGATCCAGGTATGACCGCGATCTGGGAACAGGCTTTGGACGAAATCGAAGCGGGACGTCTGACTCTTGATGCGTTCGTCGCCAAGCAGGCGAACTGGATTGCGCAGTTAGTCGCACACTGCGGCTCTCTTACTTTAGCCATTCCTGTCGAGGCCGGCCCGACCTGCCCCATTTGCAACGCCTCAATGCTCAGGCGAAAGGGGAAATCAGCGCCGTTCTGGTCATGCTCCCACTACCCGGATTGCAAGGGTGCTGCACCGATCAGAAAAGATGCACGTCACCCATAATGCTCCATTGGAGATCAACATGAGTATTGGAGCTATGGACTGGTCAGAGCATCATCAACGGCAACCGATCCCTCTCTTAGTCGCTTAGAGGCTGTCCGATTTCACGGACCAAGGCGCTACCTGTCGAAATCCATATCTGCCCCAGTTCGTTGAACGCTTTAAGGTGAACAGGATTTTCGTTGAGCCAATGAACAAGGCTGTCGAAGTGCTCGGGGTTATCAGGGTAATCATGAATCTTGATGAACAGCTCCAGCGTTCGACCCCAGATCAGATGGGTAATTGCTTTATCTTGACCACCGGCTTGCATTCCCGTTGACCAGGCATTTGCATTCGCACTGACCAGCGATGGATTACGTAGCACCTCGACCCAAAGCATGACGATCAGTCCATTGCCGCCCTCCATCAGCTACGAGCTATGCGGGTGCCGCGCGCCCTCGGTAACAGCTCTGGACCTCCCCCGCGCAAAAATACCTTCTTGTGCTCCACGATGTGGCGTTCGGTAACAAATAGCGCCGCTTTAGTGCCCCCGCCAGCTCATGAAACGTGTTTCGCCTACAGAAAGAGTTCAAATAGACCTCAAATTCAGTAGTTGGCACGATAAAGGCATATTTGTATCTATGAGATTGTTGAACAATCACGCTTACTCACTGCGTTCAGAAACCGAGGATACGAACATGCAAAAAGGTCTGACGAGCAAGAAAACCACGCGCAACCTGGCGTTGACGATCTCCCTGGCTTGCGTGGTGCCGCTACTGTCTGCGGCAGAGATCAAGGGCACGCTCAAACAGGGAGAGCTGTCAGTCGGTTCCGACCTGACCTATCCGCCCTACACCTATCTGGAGCAAAAGCAGCCAAGTGGATTCGACCCCGAGTTCATGCAGTTGATGGGCAAACAATTGCAATTGGAGCCGCGTTTCCTCGACACCCGCTTTGCCAACCTGATCCTGGGCGTTAATGCCCAGCGTTTCGACGTGGTCGCCTCGGCGCTCTATGTCACCCCGGAACGCGCCAAGCAGGTGGATTTCATCAGCTACCTGAAGACCGGCTCCTCTTTGATGGTGCTCAGTGCCAGCAACTTCAGGCCACAGCGCCCCGAAGACCTTTGCGGCAAGCGCGTGGGCTCGATCAAGGGCGCATCCTGGGTGCCCAAGCTCAACAAGGTTTCCGCCGAATACTGCCTGGCCTCGGGCAAGCCGGCGATCCAGTCTCGTGAATTCCCGACCTCGCCCGAAGCGGCACAGGCCTTGTTGGCCCAGGCTGTGGATGTGCAGATGGAAGATCCCGCAGTCGCCAAAATCACCGTAGAAAAACTGCAGGGCAAAACCGTTATCAGCTCCAACGAGTTGATCTATCCAGTCGTCATCGGGCTGGCGGTGCGCAAAGGCAACCAGGCGCTACTGGAAGAACTGACCACAGCGCTCGACCAGATCAAACAGAACGGCAGCTACGGCGAGCTGCTCGCCCGCTACAACCTGGACGAACCGAATGCCGAAGAAATCAACGTGGCGTTGGGCACCACCACACCCTGAAACCCTGCGCCGGACGCATCCAGTAGCGGATTCATTGATTCTTTCCGCTCTGCGGAAAAATCACAGCAACGCGGAGTAAGTACATGCAATTCGATTGGTATTACACCTTGGGCCTATTGTGGAACGGCGACTTCTGGCGGGCCGTGGCAACCGTGGTCGAACTGAGCCTGGAAACCTGGCTGCTGGGTATCGTCTTCGGCTTTCTCCTGGCCTTGGCGCGACAGTCGCAGCGGCGTTTTCTGCGGGATGCGGCCGGCCTCTATATCTGGTTTTTCCGCAGTCTGCCGCTGCTGGTTCTGCTGATCTTCGTCTACAACCTGCCCCAGGTGTTTCCCTCCACCAGTGCGCTGCTGTCCAATCCATACTCAGCAGGCCTGATCGCCTTGGTGCTCAGTGAAGCGGCGTATATAGCCGAGATTCATCGCGGCGGCCTGCTGGCGGTGGCCAAGGGTCAACTGGAAGCGGGCAAGGCCCTGGGCATCGGTTATCGCGGCGTACAGCGGCTGATCGTAGTACCTCAGGCGCTGCGAGTCGCCCTACCGACCCTGGCCAACGAATACATCACCATCGTCAAGCTCACATCGTTGGTCTCGGTGATATCGCTGTCGGAAATCCTTCTGGTAGGCCAACAGCTCTATACCCAGAATTTCCTGGTCATGGAGACCATGTTCGCGGTGGCCTTCTACTACGTGTTTATTGTCACCGTGTTCAGCCGCCTATTGCGCCTGCTGGAGAACCACCTGGACGTAACCCGGCGCAAACCGAAGAACATCGCCCCCGCCGAACTCGGGCAAGTGGCGACCCGGCGTGCCGCCGGCCAGTCCGAGCCAGGCGAATTTGCTCTGCAGGCGCGGGGTGTGCGCAAGTCTTATGGCGAGCTGGAAGTACTCAAGGGCGTTGAGCTGAATGTGCGTTGGGGCGAGGTCGTATCGATCATCGGCCCATCGGGCTCAGGCAAAACCACGCTGATTCGCACCATGAATGGCCTGGAAAGCCTGGACCATGGCGAAATCACCCTGCAGGGCCAACCATTCCTGCGTGGTACCAAAGCACCGGAGGGCGCCCTGGGTAACAAAGTGCATATGCAGGGCATCGTGCAGGTAGGAATGGTCTTCCAGGGCTTCAATTTGTTCCCGCACAAGACCGCCCTGGAAAACGTCATGCTCGCACCGGTCTATCACGCCCATGGCGGTGGCGAAGAGCTGCGCTTGTTGAGCTTGGCGCTGCTACGCAAGGTCGGCATGCTCGAGCATGCCGGCAAATATCCGCACCAGCTTTCCGGCGGCCAGCAGCAGCGCGTGGCGATTGCCCGGGCGCTGGCGATGCGACCTTCAGTCATGCTGTTCGACGAACCGACCTCGGCCCTCGACCCGGAGCTGGTCGGTGATGTACTGGCTGTAATCGAGGAACTGGCCCGCGAAGGCATGACCATGGTGATCGTCACCCACGAAATGAACTTCGCCTTCAAGCTCTCCGATCGGGTGGTGTTTATGGAGGGCGGCGAGATTATCCAGAACGCCGCGCCACAAGAGATGCTGGAGCAGCGCAGCGAGCGCATGACCAAGTTCCTCAAAGACGTACAACTGGCGTGAGCCGAGGGGCACAACGGTGAGTCAACCCAAGGAAAAAAGTCTGTCGCTGGTCGATCAGGTTGCCATCGAGCTGCGCGAAGACATCATTGGCGGGCGCCTGTTGCCGGGCATGCCGCTGGTAGAAAGCGAACTGGTCAATGCTTACAACGCCTCGCGCAATACCGTGCGCGAAGCGTTGCACCAGCTGGGTCGTGAAGGCCTGACCAGCTACGTGCGCAACAAAGGCGTGATGGTGCGCCGGCTGGGCATCGACGACGTGCGCGATATCTTCAAGGTCCGCCGCACCCTCGAATTGCAGGCGATCGCCGCAAGCAAACCGCTGCGCGAATACCAGTCCGACCTGATGCTCGAAGCCATCGAAGCCGCGCAACTGGCCCAAGACCGCGAGAACTGGCAAGCCTTCGGCACCCACAGTTTGCGTTTTCACCAGCACATCGTCGGCCTGTTGCGCAGCCCGCTGTTCGACGAATTCTTCACCCACGTTGCGGCCCAGATGCGCCTGGTGTTTTCCAACGCTCCCAGCGAGGAAACCTTTCAGAAGCCCTGGCTCGAACGCGACCGGCATATCCACGACCTGCTGGGTGACGGCCGCAAGAAAGAAGCCGAGGAAGCCATGAGCAGCTACCTCAACGACTCCGAGTTGGTGCTGCTGGACATTCTGAGCAACATCCCAAAACACTGAAAAGAGGATCACCCCATGTACAAGGACTATCCAGCGGCCTATCAAGTCAGCAAAGGCGCCGCATTGCAAGTCGACAAAGCCTTCTATGACCGCGTGCGCAAGTCCAGGGATGGCCGCACCCTGATCGAGCAATTCGAGGTACCGATCCGCACCGGCCGCGCCTGGAAAGTGCCAGCGGGCCACGTGTTTCGCGTGACCACACCGGTCGGCCCACAGGTCGGAGACTTCAACGTGTGGAGCGCTAACGACCCCCGCGAACGCATGTGGGCGGCCCGTACTCGCCAGCTGCAAGGCGCCCACGTCACCACTTACGACCGCCTGTGGTCGAACCTTCCCTTCCTGAGGCCGATGGTCACCATCACCGACGACAGCCTGGCCGACTACGGCATCGACGAACACGGCGGTCGTCTGCACGACTTGCTGGGCACCCGTTGCGACCCATACGTGAACAAGATGCTCACCGGCGAGGACTTCCACCACCACTGCCATTCAAACCTGACGCGTGCCGTGTTGCCCCATGGCCTGACCGAGTTCGACGTGCACGACGTACTGAACATCTTCCAGTGCACCGGCCTCAATCACGACGACATGTACTTCATGAAAGCCTGCCCGGCGAAACAGGGCGACTACCTGGAGTTCTTCGCCGAAATCGATCTGCTGTGTGCTCTCTCCACCTGCCCGGGCGGTGACCTGTCGCTGCCGATGTGGGGGCCCGACGCCGAGGATCCGCTGAAGGTCTGCCGCCCACTGGGCGTGGAAATCTACCGCCTCGACGAGTCGCTGTTGGACGGTTGGAAACAACCCGAGCGTGCCGCCTACAACGGCAACCACGGCCTGCTGATTCCCAAAGCCGAGTGGGAAAAATAACCACAGGCTAAATCGACACCTGGGGCACCCACTCGCCCCGGGTGTCTCGCAGACTGGCCGCACAGCCAAGGCAGGAGTCAACGACCATGAACACACCACTACTAAACTGCGATATCGGCGAAAGCTTCGGCGCCTGGACCACAGGCTGCGACGCCGACATCATGCCCTTTATCGATTGCGCCAACATCGCCTGCGGCTTCCACGCCTCCGACCCCAGCACCATGCGCAAGACCGTAACCCTGGCCCTGGCCCACGACGTGCGCATAGGTGCCCATCCCGCCTACCCGGACCTGGTCGGCTTTGGCCGCCGCTCCATGAGCTGTTCGCCGCAAGAAGTCGAAGATTTGATGCTCTACCAGATTGGTGCGCTGGAAGGTATTTGCCGCGCACTGGGCGGACGAGTGCAATACGTCAAACCTCACGGCGCGCTGTACAACGACATGATGCGCGATGCCAGAACACTGCGTGCGGTTTTCAAGGCCGCGGCCGCCTACGAGGGCGAGTTGCGGCTGATGCTGATGGCCCAACGCGATAACACCACGGCCTTGGCCCTGAGCGCCGAGTTCGGCGTACCGGTCTGGTTCGAAGCCTTCGCCGATCGTGCTTACGACCCGGCCGGGCACCTGGTATCACGCAGCCTGCCCGGCGCGGTTCACCACGACGCAAAAACCGTGATCGACCAGGCCCTGACCCTGGCCCGTGGCGAAGAGCTGATGGCCAATGACGGCAGCGCTCTGCATCTGCAGGCCGATACAATTTGCGTGCACGGTGACAACGACAGCTCGATTGCTGCCGTACAGCGCATTCGCCTGGCCCTCGGGGAGCTGCAAGAAGCATGAAGATCCGCATCGAAATCGTCGCTGTAGACTGCCTGATGGTGCGGTTGTTCGACACCATCGACGAAGCCCACATGCCCTGGCTGCTGGCGGCGTCCCGGCGTTTGCACGAATGCTTCGGCCAGGGCCTGATCGACCTGGTGCCCTCCTACACCACGCTGATGGTGCACTACGATCTGCGCCAGTTGCAGGTGAGCAAGGCCCGAGAGCTGATCGCCCAGGCCCTCGACAACCTGCAGCCCGATGCTGGCGGCAGTGGCCGCAGCCACAGTTTGCCAACCTGGTACGACCCCTGTGTGGGTCCCGAGCTGAAGTTCCTGGCACACCGCAGCGGGCTGTCCATCAATGAAGTCATCGAGCGCCACAGCGGCCACGAGTACCAGGTGTTTGCCCTCGGATTCGTACCCGGCTTCGCCTTTATGGGCCTGGTCGAGGAAATCCTCGCCAGCCCGCGCCTGAATACCCCGCGCAAACGTGTGGCGGCCGGCAGCGTCGGCATTGCCGAACGCCAGACCGCCGCTTACCCACAAGCCTCGCCCGGCGGCTGGAATCTGATAGGACGCACGCCGGTACGGCTGTTCGACCACGCGCTGGATGGTTACAGTCTGCTGCAACCGGGTGACCGGGTGCGCTTCGAAGCGATCAGCCATGACGAGTTCATCCGTCTCGGCGGCGACGACACACCACTGGAGGCGCACCCATGAGTGGCTTGCTGGTAGAACGCAGCACCCCGTTAATCCTACTGCAAGACAGCGGCCGTTTTGGCATTCGCCAACTCGGCGTGACCCAGGGAGGCGCCACTGACTGGATCTCCATGTTCTGGGCCAACTGGCTGCTGGGCAACCCACTGGAAGCGGCGGTGATCGAGATCACCCTCGGCGGTCTCAGTCTGATTGCCCAGCAGGATGCCTGCCTGGCCCTGGCCGGTGCCGACCTCGGCGCCAGCCTCGACGGTCAGCCGCTGCAACCCTGGCGCAGTTTTCTCGTGCGCCGTGGCCAACGCCTCGTGTTCAGCCAGCCGGTCCAGGGCG
>NZ_JBGLYV010000220.1:0-1492 GCF_047304225.1 Pseudomonas sp. Pseusp3
GGTGCTGCCGGCCCTGCGCCAAGCCTTGCGGGACACCGCCTGGCAAGTCCGCGAAGAAGCCGCCACCACCCTGGGCAAGGTCGGCCACCTCGACGCCGGCCCGGCCCTGATCGATGCCTTGGGTGACGATTACTGGCAAGTGCGCCTGCGCGCCACCCGCAGCCTCGGTCGCTTGCGATTTGTACCTGCGCTCGATGCGCTGATCGACACCCTCGGCCACCGCATCAGCAACCTGCGCAAGGAGGCCGCGCTGGCCCTGGGCGAATTGAACGACCCGCGGGCCATCGCGGCATTGCAGGCCGCACAGGACGACGGCGACCCGGAAGTGCGCAAGGCCGTGCGCATTGCCTTGAGTCAACTGCAATGAATCCGCTGGCGGTGGGTAATTCACGGAGCAAACAGCAGTTGCGACTGAACTGGCCGGATGGTCGCGAGCAGTGGCTGGACCACGCCGAACTGCGTCGGCAGTGCCCGTGTTCGCAGTGCCGGGCGTTTCGTATGCGGGGGATGACGCCGATGGTCGATGCGCGGGTTCGGGTTATTGAATTGCACTCGCAGGGGTATGGACTGCAACTGGTGTTCAGCGATGGTCATGAGCGCGGGATTTATCCGTGGGCATATCTTTCCGGTCTGGCCGGCCCCTCTGTAGGAGCGAGCTCGCTCGCGATGGACGCGAACGATAAAGCGATGCAATTGGAGGAACCGGTGCGCCTGGACGGTTTTCGCGAGCAGGCTCGCTCCTACACGGTCCTTGCCAGGCAAAAGCCAAAAGAGTACAAATGTACTCCATGACGACTCTGACTCCCCGCCGTACCGCCATCCTGACCTTCATCCGCGATCGCATCGCCGAGCATGGTCAGCCTCCGAGCCTCGCTGAAATCAGCGAGGTGTTCGGTTTTGCCTCCCGTAGCGTGGCGCGCAAGCATGTGCTGGCGCTGACCGAAGCCGGGTTTATCGAGGTCAACCCGCACCAGGCCCGGGGCATTCGCCTGCTCGGGCAGCCACCGCGTCCCGAGTTGCTGGACATCCCGGTGCTCGGCCGGGTGGCGGCCGGTGCGCCGATCGGGGCCGATGCGGAGGTCCATAGCCGCTTGCTGCTCGATCCGTCGATCTTCTCGCGGGTGCCGGACTACATGCTGCGGGTTCGGGGTGACTCGATGATCGAGGACGGTATTCTCGACGGCGATCTGGTGGGCGTGCACCGCAATCCGGAGGCGCTCAACGGCCAGATCGTCGTGGCGCGGCTTGACGGCGAAGTCACCATCAAGCGCTTCGAGCGGGTCGGCGATGTGGTTCGCCTGCTGCCACGCAACCCGGCCTACCAGCCGATTATTGTCGAAGCCGACCGGGACCTGGCCATCGAAGGCGTGTTCTGTGGCCTGGTGAGGCAAGGCTGATGGGTGCCGTCGTTGCGCTGGATACGCTGTTCAATGCTGGCCAGGTCTGGAAGGGCAGGCCTGCGCCAGCGGCCGCCAGCCCGCAACCCACCGGG
>NZ_JBGLYV010000221.1:0-1317 GCF_047304225.1 Pseudomonas sp. Pseusp3
GCTCGCGAAGGCGATAGATCAGTCAACTTATCGGTTGAATGACACACCGCTTTCGCGAGCAAGCCCGCTCCCACATTTGGTCAGTGTTTATCTGGCGAATATCAATCGTCGCTGACGCTGATGTTCGGCATCGCCGGCGTCAACGCTTCCTGCAACACGATCCGCGCGCCGACATGGCGGGCCAGCTCCTGATAGACCATGGCGATCTGGCTGTCAGGCTCGGCGATCACCGTTGGCTTGCCGCCATCGGCCTGTTCACGGATGACCATCGACAGCGGCAACGAGGCCAGCAACTCGACGCCATACTGGTTGGCCAGCTTGACGCCACCACCCTCACCGAACAGATGCTCGGCATGTCCGCAATTGGAGCAGATATGCACCGCCATGTTTTCCACCACACCCAGCACCGGAATGTTGACCTTGCGGAACATTTCCACGCCCTTGCGCGCGTCCAGCAATGCCAGGTCCTGCGGGGTGGTAACGATGACCGCACCGGCCACTGGCACTTTCTGCGCCAGGGTCAGCTGGATGTCACCGGTGCCTGGCGGCATGTCGATGACCAGGTAGTCCAGATCGCCCCACG
Organism: Pseudomonas sp. Pseusp3; assembly: GCF_047304225.1. NCBI lineage: Bacteria > Pseudomonadati > Pseudomonadota > Gammaproteobacteria > Pseudomonadales > Pseudomonadaceae > Pseudomonas > Pseudomonas sp. Pseusp3. The sequence goes on from NZ_JBGLYV010000221.1 coordinate 584, forward strand.
CAGTCTGCGTCACCAATTGCAGCAAGGCGCCGGAGACCATCGGACCACGCCAGACCATCGGCGTGTTGTCATCGGTGAGGAAGGCCATGGACATCACTTCCACGCCATGGGACTTGAGCGGGACGAACCATTTCTGATCCTTGACCTCGGGACGGGTGCGCTCCGGTATGCCGAACATGATGCCCTGGCTCGGGCCGTAGATGTCCGCATCGAGAATCCCGACCTTGGCGCCTTCACGGGCCAGGGCCAGGGCCAGGTTGGCCGCCGTGGTGGATTTGCCCACGCCACCCTTGCCGGACGCCACGGCCACCACGTTCTTGACATTGGCCAGCCCCGGAACCTGTGCCTGGGCCTTGTGTGCGGCAATCACACTGGTGATCTCGACACGGGCGCTTGCCACGCCATCCAACCCCTGAATGGCCATTTCCAGCATCTGCGCCCAGCCACTCTTGAACAGGCCGGCGGCGTAACCCAATTCGAGCTGAACGCTGACGCGGTCGCCCTGGATCTCGATGTTGCGCACGCACCCGGCGCTGACCGGGTCCTGGTTCAGGTAAGGGTCGGTGTATTGGCGAAGGACGGCTTCCACCGCTGCGCGATTGACGGCGCTCATGGGCAACTCCGAAAACAGGACTGGAAAGATGACGGGTATCGTACCTTTTCTCAGCGTTTGGCGGGATGAGTAAAAGATCTGTAGGAGCCGGCTTGCCGGCGATGGCGGACTTGAGTACGCC
>NZ_JBGLYV010000222.1:0-1234 GCF_047304225.1 Pseudomonas sp. Pseusp3
GGTTGTGGATTCAACCGGTCGATGCAACAGATTGGCTAAATCGTTCAGCGGGCGTTTCGTAGTTTAGTGTTTTCCGGGGGCGGCTGTTCAGCTGCCTTGCCACTTCATTGAGCGTGGCTTGCGAGTGCTCCGCCAGGTCGGTCCCTTTCGGGAAGTACTGCCTTAACAACCCGTTGGTGTTCTCATTCGATCCCCGTTGCCAGGGACGATGAGGGTCGCAGAAGTAGACCTTGATGTCGGTAGCCACTGTAAAGCGCTTATGGTCAGCCATCTCTTTGCCACGATCCCAGGTCAGCGATTGGTAGAGTTCCTCGGGAAGTTCGCGGGCGTTTTCGATCAGGGCGCTGATGACCGTCTCGGTATCCTTACCGGCCAACTTCACCAGCATTACGTAACGGGTATGACGCTCCACAAGAGTGGCAATCTGGCTATTCCTGCTACCGCACAGCAGGTCACCTTCCCAGTGACCTGGCACCGCCCGATCCTGAGCCGCGGCCGGGCGTTCGCGGATCGATACCGCGTCTGTGATTCGACCGTGATTTTCTTTCTTCTGCGTGTGATGGCGCGAGCGACGCATGGCTCGCGTTCGCCGTAAATGCTCAAGCAACTCCTTCTTCAGAGCCCCGCGAGCCTGTATGAAGAGGGTGCGATAGATCGTCTCGTGTGACACCTGATAGCTCGTATCGTCCGGGTAGGTGCGCTTCAGCCAGCCGGCAATTTGTTCCGGTGACCACTGCAATTGAAGCTTGTCTGCAACAATTTGCGCCACCGCTCGGTGCTCAACAAGCTTGCAGACCTTGGGGCGATGGGCGCGATCCCAGGCCGCCTGATCCGCTCGATTAGCCCGGTAGCCTCCTTGGCCACCGTTGCGTCTGATCTCACGACTGATCGTAGAGGCTGCTCGCCCTAGCAGCGCGGCTATGGAACGGATCGAGTTACCTGCCACCACTGCACGCGAAATCTCTTCGCGTTCAGCCAACGTCAGCGCCAATCTGGACCTGCGCCGTACAGCGGGTCTGATCCCCCCGGTCTCCGCCAGGATGCGCTGTATCGATGAGTGGTTTCGATCAAATAGTTGGGCGATGTGCTGGAGAGAGTCGCCTTTCTGCCAGTGATCCCACATCAGTTTTTTCTGGCTTTCGGTGTAATAGATCCGAGGTCTCTGCTTCATCTGCAACACTCCTTCTGCTCACACAGAATTTAGTTGTGTTGCATCGACCGGTTGAATCCACAG
>NZ_JBGLYV010000223.1:0-1227 GCF_047304225.1 Pseudomonas sp. Pseusp3
GAGCAAGTGCGAATTTTCGGCGAATGTCGTCTTCATAGTATAACCAGATTGCTTGGGGTTATATGGTCAAGTGAAGAAGCGCATACGGTGGATGCCTTGGCAGTCAGAGGCGATGAAAGACGTGGTAGCCTGCGAAAAGCTTCGGGGAGTCGGCAAACAGACTTTGATCCGGAGATGTCTGAATGGGGGAACCCAGCCATCATAAGATGGTTATCTTGTACTGAATACATAGGTGCAAGAGGCGAACCAGGGGAACTGAAACATCTAAGTACCCTGAGGAAAAGAAATCAACCGAGATTCCCTTAGTAGTGGCGAGCGAACGGGGACTAGCCCTTAAGTGGCTTTGAGATTAGCGGAACGCTCTGGAAAGTGCGGCCATAGTGGGTGATAGCCCTGTACGCGAAAATCTCTTGGTCATGAAATCGAGTAGGACGGAGCACGAGAAACTTTGTCTGAATATGGGGGGACCATCCTCCAAGGCTAAATACTACTGACTGACCGATAGTGAACTAGTACCGTGAGGGAAAGGCGAAAAGAACCCCGGAGAGGGGAGTGAAATAGATCCTGAAACCGTATGCGTACAAGCAGTGGGAGCCCACTTTGTTGGGTGACTGCGTACCTTTTGTATAATGGGTCAGCGACTTATTTTCAGTGGCGAGCTTAACCGAATAGGGGAGGCGTAGCGAAAGCGAGTCTTAATAGGGCGTCTAGTCGCTGGGAATAGACCCGAAACCGGGCGATCTATCCATGGGCAGGTTGAAGGTTAGGTAACACTGACTGGAGGACCGAACCGACTACCGTTGAAAAGTTAGCGGATGACCTGTGGATCGGAGTGAAAGGCTAATCAAGCTCGGAGATAGCTGGTTCTCCTCGAAAGCTATTTAGGTAGCGCCTCATGTATCACTGTAGGGGGTAGAGCACTGTTTCGGCTAGGGGGTCATCCCGACTTACCAAACCGATGCAAACTCCGAATACCTACAAGTGCCGAGCATGGGAGACACACGGCGGGTGCTAACGTCCGTCGTGAAAAGGGAAACAACCCAGACCGTCAGCTAAGGTCCCAAAGTTATGGTTAAGTGGGAAACGATGTGGGAAGGCTTAGACAGCTAGGAGGTTGGCTTAGAAGCAGCCACCCTTTAAAGAAAGCGTAATAGCTCACTAGTCGAGTCGGCCTGCGCGGAAGATGTAACGGGGCTCAAACCATACACCGAAGCTACGGGTATCACG
>NZ_JBGLYV010000224.1:0-1201 GCF_047304225.1 Pseudomonas sp. Pseusp3
TAACCAGGAACCGTACCCCAAACCGACACAGGTGGTTGGGTAGAGAATACCAAGGCGCTTGAGAGAACTCGGGTGAAGGAACTAGGCAAAATGGCACCGTAACTTCGGGAGAAGGTGCGCCGGTGAGGGTGAAGCATTTACTGCGTAAGCCCACGCCGGTCGAAGATACCAGGCCGCTGCGACTGTTTATTAAAAACACAGCACTCTGCAAACACGAAAGTGGACGTATAGGGTGTGACGCCTGCCCGGTGCCGGAAGGTTAATTGATGGGGTTAGCTAACGCGAAGCTCTTGATCGAAGCCCCGGTAAACGGCGGCCGTAACTATAACGGTCCTAAGGTAGCGAAATTCCTTGTCGGGTAAGTTCCGACCTGCACGAATGGCGTAACGATGGCGGCGCTGTCTCCACCCGAGACTCAGTGAAATTGAAATCGCTGTGAAGATGCAGTGTATCCGCGGCTAGACGGAAAGACCCCGTGAACCTTTACTATAGCTTTGCACTGGACTTTGAATTTGCTTGTGTAGGATAGGTGGGAGGCTTTGAAGCGTGGACGCCAGTTCGCGTGGAGCCATCCTTGAAATACCACCCTGGCAACTTTGAGGTTCTAACTCAGGTCCGTTATCCGGATCGAGGACAGTGTATGGTGGGTAGTTTGACTGGGGCGGTCTCCTCCTAAAGAGTAACGGAGGAGTACGAAGGTGCGCTCAGACCGGTCGGAAATCGGTCGTAGAGTATAAAGGCAAAAGCGCGCTTGACTGCGAGACAGACACGTCGAGCAGGTACGAAAGTAGGTCTTAGTGATCCGGTGGTTCTGTATGGAAGGGCCATCGCTCAACGGATAAAAGGTACTCCGGGGATAACAGGCTGATACCGCCCAAGAGTTCATATCGACGGCGGTGTTTGGCACCTCGATGTCGGCTCATCACATCCTGGGGCTGAAGCCGGTCCCAAGGGTATGGCTGTTCGCCATTTAAAGTGGTACGCGAGCTGGGTTTAGAACGTCGTGAGACAGTTCGGTCCCTATCTGCCGTGGACGTTTGAGATTTGAGAGGGGCTGCTCCTAGTACGAGAGGACCGGAGTGGACGAACCTCTGGTGTTCCGGTTGTCACGCCAGTGGCATTGCCGGGTAGCTATGTTCGGAAAAGATAACCGCTGAAAGCATCTAAGCGGGAAACTTGCCTCAAGATGAGATCTCACTGG
>NZ_JBGLYV010000225.1:0-1147 GCF_047304225.1 Pseudomonas sp. Pseusp3
TCGCTGAGCGTCGCCAGGGCGGCCAGCGGCGGCAGGGCGCAGCCCAGCGAGAGGCTGGCGAACAGTGTCATGCGGGCGACTTCAGCCGCTCCCACACCATGACGGGCATAAAGGCGATAGCGAACCGAACCGCCCGACAACATTGAAAGACCGATGGCGTTGCCAATGGCAAAGGCCGTGAAACCGCCCATTGCCAGCGTGCGCGGTGCCAGGCTCACGCCGGCATAGCGGCTGGCCGACCATTCGTAGCCGAGCAGAATGATGAAACCCGCTACGGTTGCGGCAAGGGCGCCCATCAAGGCTGGTTGTGGAACTTCGAGGATCGAATCGTGCAGCGCGTAAAGGTCGAGTTCGCTCAACAGGTGGCGACAGGCAATCAGCGCGATTGCGAACAGCAGCAGGGTGACCGCCAGGCCAATGGGTTGACGGTACTTGCTCAACAGATCAAGCAGGCGCAGACGCTCAGCCTTGATCGGTTGTGTCGCTGTGACGGTGTCTTGTGAATCAGACGAGTTGGCGCGCATCAATCACCTCTTGGATTGTGCGCGACAGGATGGGGGTATCCAGCCAAGTTACCAATCCCTGTAGAAAAAAATAATCACAAATATTAACGCCTATCACCCGGCAGCGGGGACGGCGCGTCATCAGTCGTGAAGGCTTCAGTCTGCGATAGAGCATAGTCTGAACCCCGAGCATGGGTGGCCCCAAACGGCTTGCTGCACAGTGACAGATCATTGTTGCGAAAGGACTTTTTCAACAGATACAAAAAAGGCCACTCTTTCGAGTAGCCTTTTTTGATGTTTGGTTGCGGGAGCCGGATTTGAACCGACGACCTTCGGGTTATGAGCCCGACGAGCTACCAGACTGCTCCATCCCGCGTCTGTGTGGCGGCATTCTATAGAGTAATGCCGGGGTGTCAACCGTTAATCCTGAAGCAGGTCAAATAAACGTTGAATCGCGGCAAACGGTCGCAGCCCTGGCCTAAGTTTCGGAATCAGAACGATTTCTGCTTTCTGCCAGATTCAGCAGGTTGGCTGGTTTAGGTGCCCGGTGCTGCAAAACAGACGCGCACAAAAAAGGCCACTCTTTCGAGTAGCCTTTTTTGATGTTTGGTTGCGGGAGCCGGATTTGAACCGACGACCTTCGG
>NZ_JBGLYV010000227.1:0-1094 GCF_047304225.1 Pseudomonas sp. Pseusp3
CAGAATTGGTGTGACTGGCAATCCGCTTTCGCGAGCAAGCCCGCTCCCACATTGGGATCTCTGTAGCGGGATTATTCCAGTCGCGCCAAACGCTCTTCCAGCGCCGCAATCCGCGCTTCCAGTTCTTCGATCCGTTCAACCGAAACCCCGCCACTGCCACGCTCGGCCGGGTTGTTCCGTGCCGCCATGATCGCCTCGATATCCGCCGGGTCGCCCAAGGCGTGGGTATAGCGGTCTTCGCGCTGACCGGCCTGACGCGCAATCAGCACGGCCAGGCCGCGGGCAATCAGGCGTTCGAGTTGATGCACAACCTGTTCGGCATCTTCGAATTCATGCATGCGGCCGCTGCGGGTCAGCAGTTCATTGACGGTCTGCGGGCCGCGCAGGAACATCAGCCCGGTCAGGATGACCTGCGCCGGCACCAGTTCCAGGGCCTTGTCGACCTTGTGCTCCCAGCGGTCGGCGCGGCTGCCCATCACCAGTTTGGCGAAGCCGCGTCCTTCGAGGGCGCGCAGGCTCTGGCCGACCTGGCCTTGTGTGAGGTTCATCACCGGCTCGCGGCTGGTTTTCTGGTTGCAGGCAATCACCAGGGCATTGAGGGTCAGGGGATAGGTTTCCGGGCTGGTGGCCTGTTTCTCGATCAACGAGCCCAGGATGCGGATTTCCGTGGTATTGAGCCGGGGCTCATCGAAAGTCGTCTCTTGCTCAGCGCTCATGGTTCTGCGTCCTTACCCGATTCATGTTTTTCACTTGCGTGGGTGCACTTTAGATGGGCAGGCGCCAATCGCAACAGAATTCGCTGCGTCATCAGAGCAATGATGACAAAAAGTGTATGAAATATTAACGCCATTTTTACAATTGGCCGGGCACCGTATGCGGGGTCGCGCGCGAGTGCGTCCAAAGGGCGAGGTATTGTTGGCGTCATCGCCCTGAACAGCTGAACCCTGCATCGAGTCGGCCGGTGTACTACACCTTCATTCGCCTCTGATAAAGAAATCCAATAAAGGCGAGAGTGACTCCATGAGCCAAGACATTTTTGTATCCGTACTGATTCCCGCCAAGAACGAAGCGAACAACCTCAAGCCATTGCTTGA
>NZ_JBGLYV010000228.1:0-1084 GCF_047304225.1 Pseudomonas sp. Pseusp3
GTGTCAGTCGCTATTGATGTTGGCTGGCACACCGCTTTCGCGAGCAAGCCCGCTCCCACAAGGGGAATGTCGGTGACTTAAGGGTTGCTGACCAACCCCAACCACTCGGTAAACAACCGTACCTTCGACAGGCCCTGCTTGTCGTTCGCCACATCCAGCCAATAGCCATACGGCCCGACCACTTCCACCGGGGTGATCGGCAGCAGGCTGCCATTGGCCAGTTCCTTTTCGATCATCTGCCGGTCGATCACCGCCAGCCCGCCGCCCGCCAGTGCGGTGTGGATCACCTGGTCCAGGGTGCTGAATTCCAGCCCTTGCCCGGCATCGACATCGTTGCGGCCCATGGCCGCCAGCCAATTTTCCCAGACCTTCAAGCGTTTGCCGTCGTGCAGGATGTGCAGCAATGGAAACTGCCGCAGGTCCGGCGGCTGGTCACCGTTGAACAGCTCCGGGCTGGCCACGGCGATGTGCCGTTCCATCACCAGTAGCTGGCTGCTGCAATGACTGGCCGCCTCAAGGCCGAAGCGGATGTGGCAATCGATCTCCGCGAGGCTCTCATTGCCCATCTGGTTGGTCACGCTCAGGCTGATATCGGGATAACGTTGCACGAATGCGCGCAGGTGTGCCGACAGCCAGCGTGTGGCCCAGGTGGGCGGCGCGACGATGCGCAGGCGTTGGCGCAGATTGGGCACCCGTACGGCTTGCAGGGCGCGTTCGATATGGTCGAAGGCTTGCGCCAGATGCGGCGAGAGGGCGGTGCCGGTTTCGGTCAGGGTCAGGCCCTGGGGCGTGCGGACGAACAGCGCGACGCCGAGATAATCTTCAAGCTGTTTGATCTGCCGGCTGACGGCGCCCTGGGTGACGTTCAATCCCAGGGCCGCCTGGCTGAAACTGCGATGCCGCGCGACTTCTTCAAAGACACGCAGCATGTTGAGCGAGGGCAGTTGACGCATGGGAGGGGGCTCATTTGCGAGGATGTTTTGTAGCGCCTATCTGACTATTGGCAACGAGCCGATGCAACTGTTGTTTGGGCTGACGCCTTCGCGGGCAAGCCCGCTCCCACAAATCCCTGTGGGAGCGGGCT
>NZ_JBGLYV010000229.1:0-1074 GCF_047304225.1 Pseudomonas sp. Pseusp3
AAACGCCGGGACACCGCGGGGATTCAGACAGCCCGCGTTATCGTTGACGTCCATCGCGAGCAAGCTCGCTCCTACAGGGGGGTGTGCTGATCTTCAGGTTCGTTCAGCTTGGGTTCAGGTATTGTCAATCAATAGCATATGTGAATACGTATCATTATGTTACAACTTGGCACCCTATCTAAATTCGAGACGCCGCTGAATGCTTGTTCCTTTTCTGATCATGCTGCGCGAAGGTGTCGAGGCCGCGTTGATCGTTGGCATCATCGCCAGTTACCTCAAACAGACCGGTCGCGGCCAATGGCTGCCGGCGATGTGGATCGGGGTGTTTCTTGCCGTCACCCTCGCCCTGCTGGTGGGCGGTGGCCTGGAACTGGTCAGTGCCGAGTTCCCGCAGAAACAACAGGAGCTGTTTGAAGGCATCGTTGGACTGGTAGCCGTCGGCATTCTCAGCTCCATGGTGTTCTGGATGCGCAAGGTCGCGCGTTCGATCAAGCATTCACTGCACGAGTCCCTCGACCACGCATTGACCGGTTCCGGGCACCAGGTGATCGCACTGATCGCCATGGTGTTTTTCGCCGTGGCCCGCGAAGGCCTGGAAACGGTGTTCTTCCTGCTCGCGGTATTCCAGCAAAGCCAGGGCCCGGCGGCACCGATTGGCGCCCTGCTCGGCCTGGTCCTGGCCATCGTCATCGGCTTCCTGATCTACAGCGGCAGCATGCGCCTGAACCTCGCGGCGTTTTTCCGCTGGACCGGCCTGTTCATCCTGGTGGTGGCGGCCGGCATCCTCGCCAACTCGGTACAGGCGCTGCATGAAGCCGGGCTCTGGAACCACCTGCAGACCGTGCTGTTCGATTTCAGCACAACGCTGCCGATGGATGGCCCGCTGGGCTCGGTGCTGGCCGGCATGTTCGGTTACCAGGACGCCCCGACCGTCAGCACCCTGGGTGCGTATCTGATCTATCTGCTGGTGGCGCTGGTGATGTTCTTCTCACCGGCCGGCGCACCCGCCAGGCAATCCTCTTCCGTTTCCAGCCAATAAGGGCTCCCATGCCAAATCAAGCCCCACCCCAGGCT
>NZ_JBGLYV010000022.1:0-71384 GCF_047304225.1 Pseudomonas sp. Pseusp3
CCCCCAGGCTTCCCCACCCCGCGCCTTGCGCTGGGCGGTGGCCGGCTCGGTGATCGTCATGATCGCCGCCGGCGGCCTGTTCTACTACGCCGCGCAGCTGGCGGCGACCAAGCGTCAGGCAAACCACGATGAAGTGGTGGTGACCATCCACCCGCACAGCTGCGAACCCAATGCCCTCACCGTCCCGGCCGGGCGCGCCAGCTTCCGTATCGTCAACCGCTCCGACCGCGCCGTGGAATGGGAAATCCTCGACGGCGTGCTGGTGCTCGAAGAACGGGAAAACATCGCACCCGGTTTGAGCCAGGTCATCAACGCCAACCTGCTGCCCGGCGACTACAGCATCACTTGCGGACTGCTGAGCAACCCGCGTGGCACCTTGCATGTCACGCCGACAGTGGCCTCCGACGCGGCCGCCAAAGCCAGGCCGTCGATGGTCGCCTTTGTCGGGCCGCTTTCGGAATACCGCGTGTACCTGAACAGCCAGGGCACCGCGCTGATCAAAGCCGTCACCGCCCTCCAGCAAGCCATCTTGTCCGGTGACCTGAGCCAGGCGCAAGCCTTGTATGGGCCGGCGCGCGCGGCGTATCAGCGTGTCGCGCCTGCCGCTCAACGCCTGGCGGAACTGGACAACGCCATCAATGCCCGCGCCGACTATTTCGAAAAACGCGAGCAGGACCCGGGCTTCACGGGTTTCCACCGCATCGAATACGCACTGTTCCAACAACGCACCCTCGCGGACCTGACGCCGATTGCCCAGCGACTACTGACGGACGTCACCACCCTCAAACAACAGTTGCTGGCCCAGTCACTGCCGCCGGAGCAACTGGTGAGCATCATGGTGCGCAATCTCAACGGCATCGCCGATGTACGCGCCAGCAGCGGCGAAGAGGAACGCTACAGCCATGGCGACCTGAACGGCTTCGCCGCCAACCTCGACGCCACGCGCAAAGTCGTCGACCTGTTGCGTCCGTTGCTGAGCAAATCCGCGGCCGGGTTGCTGCCGACAATCGACAGCGCCCTCATCGCCTTCGACGCCGAACTCAATGGTTTCAAGGTGGGCGACGGTTACGCCAGTTACGACAGCGTCAGCGCCGAGCAGCGCAAACAGATCGCCGACAAGGCCAGGGCACTGGCCACCGCACTCAATGAAATCGATCCCGCCCTTGGCCTTTCCGGCCTGTTAGCAGAAGACGCAAACCGATGAACGATCCAGAGCAATTCAACCTCCAGCGCCGCCGTGTACTGATGGGCATGGGCGCCGCCGGTGTCGCCCTTGCCGGCTCGGCCCTCAGTTGCCCGGCCATGGCCGCCAGCCCCGCGCAAGTCACGCAAGCGCCGAGCAGCGACAAAACCGCTGACCGCCACGAGTTCCATGGCCAGCACCAGACCGGCATTGTCACGCCGCGCCCGGCGGCCGGCATGCTGGTGTCCTTCGATGTGTTGGCCAGCGACCGTGAAGACCTTGAGCGGCTATTTCGCACCCTGAACCAGCGCATTGCGTTCCTGATGACGGGCGGCCCGGTGACCCAGGTCGATCCGAAGCTGCCACCTCTGGACTCGGGCATCCTCGGGCCGGTCGTGACCCCGGATAACCTGACCGTTACGGTGTCGGTGGGCGAATCGCTGTTCGATGAGCGCTTCGGCCTGGCCGACGCCAAGCCCAAGCGGCTGACACGCATGGTCGGCTTCCCCAACGACGCGCTGGAACCTGATTGCTGCCATGGTGACTTGAGTATCCAGTTCTGCGCCAACACCACCGACACCAACATCCATGCGCTGCGTGACATCGTGAAAAACCTGCCGGACTTGCTGCTGGTACGCTGGAAACAGGAAGGCAGCGTGCCGCCCCAGGCCCCGGCGAAACCTGGTGCGCCAGCACAGAGCGCGCGCAATTTCCTCGGTTTCCGCGACGGTTCGGCCAACCCCGATTCCAACGACGCCAAGGCCATGGACAGCATCGTCTGGGTGCAGCCCGGCAGCGATGAGCCAGCGTGGGCAGCCAACGGCAGCTACCAGGCCGTGCGCATCATCCGCAACTTTGTCGAACGCTGGGACCGCACGCCGTTGCAGGAACAGGAAAGCATTCTCGGCCGGGTCAAAAGCACCGGTGCACCCATGGGCGGTGCCCACGAATCCGAGGTGCCGGACTACAACAAGGATCCGCAAGGCAAGCTGACCCGGCTCGACGCGCACATTCGCCTGGCCAACCCGCGCACTGCCGCGACCCGGGCCAACCTGATCCTGCGCCGGCCGTTCAACTACTCCAACGGCGTGAACAAGAACGGCCAACTCGACATGGGCCTGCTGTTCATCTGCTACCAGGCCGACCTGGAAAAAGGCTTCATCACCGTGCAAACCCGGCTCAACGGCGAACCACTGGAGGAATATCTCAAGCCGGTCGGCGGCGGCTATTTCTTCACCTTGCCCGGTGTCATCGGCGACCAGGATTTCATCGGTCGCTCGCTGCTTGATGCGACACAACCCGCTCATCCATCAAAAACTACCGCCTGACCACAACAACCCTCACGGAACAGCCCCATGAAGAAGTCACCCCTCGCGTTAATGCTGACCCTTGGTTTGCTCAACACTTCGCTTTCGGCATTCGCAGCGACAGCGCCGATGGACCTGGTGGGGCCGGTCTCGGACTACAAGATCTACGTGACCGGGCAACTGGATGAACTGGCCAGCCACACCCAACAATTCACTGACGCCGTGAAAAAAGGCGACCTGGCCACCGCGAAAAAACTCTACGCGCCGACTCGCGTCTACTACGAGTCGATCGAGCCGATTGCCGAGCTGTTCAGTGATCTGGATGCGTCCATCGACTCCCGCGTCGACGATCACGAAAAAGGCGTGAAGGCCGAAGACTTCACCGGCTTCCACCGCCTCGAATACTCGCTGTTCTCGGAAAAGAGCAGCAATGACCTGGGCGAACTGGCTGACGGCTTGAACAAAGACGTGAAAGACCTGCAGACCCGCGTGGCCGGCCTGACCTTCCCGCCCGAGAAAGTCGTGGGCGGTGCTGCTGCGCTGCTCGAAGAAGTCGCGGCAACCAAGATCTCCGGTGAAGAAGATCGCTACAGCCACACTGACCTGTATGACTTCCAGGGCAACATCGACGGCGCGAAGAAAATCGTCGACCTGTTCCGTCCGCAGATCGAAAAACAGGATGCAGCGTTCGTGGCCAAGGTCGACAAGAACTTCGCCACCGTGGACAAGATCCTGGCCAAGTACAAGACCGGTGACGGTGGTTTCGAGACCTACGACAAAGTGAAGGACGCCGACCGCAAGGCGCTCGTGGGCCCGGTCAACACCCTGGCTGAAGATCTGTCGACGCTGCGTGGGAAACTGGGTTTGAACTAGTTTTCAGCGTCTGAGCGGGCCCCTTCGCTGGCAAGCCAGCTCCTACAGGAAAAATGCGATTGACCTGTAGGAGCTGGCTTGCCAGCGAAGCTTTTTCAGGCCTCAGAGGATACGGTAAAGCAAGCGCTCGATCCGCACGCGACTCACGCGCTTGAGGAACTTGGCAACGCCCATCGGGTACTCGGCGAGGGTTTCCAGGTTCTGGAAATGCTCGATTCGACGGGTGTGCTGGAAGATCTCTGTCAGCTCGTTGCGACGCGGCTCCAGCAGTTCGCCATGGGGATCATCGATCAACAAGGCGTTTTCCAGGTCGAGTCGAAACGCCCGCGGGTTGAGGTTGTTGCCAGTCAGCAAGGTATAGCGCTGATCGATCCACATGCCCTTGAGGTGATAGGAGTTGTCGCCATCACGCCACAGGTGCAGGTTCAACTGACCGCTGTCGATGTTGCGCTGATGGCGCTTGGCAAACCGGCGCAAGCTGATTTCGTACAGGTACGGCAACGCCGAAATGACCCGGAACGGTTCGCTCGGCGGAATGTAGAAGTCGTTGGCAGTCTTGTCGCCGACCACAATGTCGATCTTCACCCCACGGGCCAGCGCACGGTTGATCTCGCGGATGATCGCCAGCGGCAGGTTGAAGTACGGAGTACAAATGGTCAGTTGCTGCCGGGCGCTGGCGATCAGCTCACAGATCACCCGGTTCAGCGGATTGTTCTTGCCGACGCCAAGCAACGGGCTGACTGACAAGCCTGCCCTGTCGGTGGTGCCCCGCGTGGTGTCGTACGCCGCGTGCTTGAGACGGCTGCGCAGGTCACCGATGTCATTGCGCAGGCTGCGGGTGGTCGGCAGGTTCGGCAGGTCGAGGCGGTGCACCGCTTTTGAGGCCACAAGGCCGTGCTGCACCAGGTGCTGCATCGAATCGGCCAGGTCGCGATTGTGCAGCAGGTGATAGCGGTCGTAGCGGTACTTGTCGAACTTGTGCAGATAGACGTTGTTCAGGCTCGCGCCGCTGTAGATCACACAGTCATCGATCACGAAGCCTTTGAGGTGCAGCACACCAAACAGTTCGCGGGTTTGTACCGGGACGCCGTAGATCGGCACGACACTTTCACGGGTGCGGGTCATTTCCTGATACCAGGCGGAGTTGCCCGGTTGCTTGCCGGCACCGATCAGGCCGCGCTGGGCGCGCAGCCAGTCGACGACCACCACCACGTCCAGTTCCGGACGCGCCAGTTTGGCCGCGTGCAAGGCATCGAGGATTTCCTGGCCGGCTTCATCCTGTTGCAGGTACAGCGCAACGATGTAAATGCGCCGGGTCGCGCTGGCGATTTTCTCCAGCAGGCAACGACGGAATTCGGCAGCGCCACTGAGGATGCCGACGGCATCGGCCGTCAGCGGGAAACTGCGCAGTTTGGGCAGCAGGGAGCGTTTGAAAAGCAACGGCATAGGGCTCGCAAAGGGTCGAATCCGAAGAACCCGAGAGCTTACACCATCGATGGGTTCGGGTCTTGTTACTGTCTGTAATGACGCCATCGCTGGCAAGCCAGCTCCTACGGATTGACCGCATTCCCCCTGTAGGAGCTGGCTTGCCAGCGAAGGCCATTTATCAGGCACTGCAAAAATATTAATTGACCAAGGAGAACGATCGTTCTACTGTTAGCCACATGAACGAAATCACTAGCACTGACACACGCGACATCATTCTGGATGTCACCGAAAAGTTGATCTACAAAAGTGGCATAGCCGCCACTGGCATGGATCTTCTGGTGAAAACCGCCGGCGTCTCCAGAAAAAGCATTTATCGCTACTTCGCCAACAAGGACGAACTGGTTGTGGCCGCCCTGCAACGCCGCGACCAGCGCTGGATGCACTGGTACCGCGAGGAAGTCGGCCAGGCCGAAACCCCGGCCGAGCGACTGCTCAACCTGTTTACCGTACTCAAGTCGTGGTTCGCCTGCGAAGGCTTCCGCGGCTGCGCCTTCATCAACACCAGCGGCGAAACCGGCGACCCGCAAGACCCGGTGCGCCTGGTCGCCAAAGAACATAAACAGAAGCTGCTCGACTACGTGTGCGAGCTGTGTACCGAATATGGTGCCGAGGATCCGCAGATGCTGGCCAGACAGCTGCTGATCCTGATCGACGGTGCCATTACCGTGGCGCTTGTAATGGGTGATCACAGTGCCGCCGATAATGCGCAATGCATGGCGCGAAAGTTATTGGGCCTGTAGCAACTTAATCAAGCTCGACATTGTGTTTGAACTTTAACTTGATACGGAGACTTGAAATGTCCAATGCCGAAGTTCGTCCGCCATTACCCCCTTTCACCCGTGAATCGGCCATTGAAAAAGTTCGCCTGGCTGAAGATGGCTGGAACTCCCGCGACCCGGAGCGCGTGTCCCTGGCCTACACCCTGGACACCCAATGGCGCAATCGTGCCGAGTTCGCCTACAACCGCGAAGAAGCCAAGGGCTTCCTGACCCGCAAATGGGCCAAGGAACTGGATTATCGACTGATCAAGGAACTCTGGGCCTTTACCGGCAACCGCATCGCCGTGCGTTATGCCTATGAATGGCACGACGACTCGGGCAACTGGTTCCGTTCCTACGGCAACGAAAACTGGGAGTTCAACGAGGACGGCCTGATGGCCCGCCGCTTCGCCTGCATCAACGACATGCCGATCAAGGAAAGCGAGCGCAAGTTCCACTGGCCGCTGGGGCGCCGTCCTGACGATCACCCGAGCCTGTCGGACCTGGGCCTGTAGATTCACCGATATCAATTGTGGGAGCGGCGGTGCGGCGATCCGACTTGCTCGCGAAAGCGGTGCGTCAGCCAACATTTATGCTGGATCTGACTTCCTCTTCGCGAGCAAGCCCGCTCCCACAATGGTTTTGTGTTGTGCAGGTGGTTAAGATGCTGCCCTTCCCTGCAGCCTCTTTCTGCACCCGCCGAATAAGCCGATCCCATGCCTTTCGAACTCAGCGTTGACCTCTCCACCCTGGCCATCCTGGCCCTTGTCGCTTTTGTTGCCGGTTTCATCGACGCCATCGCCGGTGGCGGTGGTCTGTTGACCACCCCGGCCCTGTTGACCGCCGGCCTGCCGCCGCATCTGGTGCTGGGCACCAACAAACTCAGTTCGACCTTCGGTTCGGCGATTGCCAGTTTCACCTTCTACCGCCGCAAGCTGTTCCACCCCGCGCAATGGGTGCACGCCATCGTCGGTACCCTGGTCGGCGCACTGACCGGTGCCGTGGTCGCGCATTATCTGCCGGCAGAATGGTTGAACAAGATGCTGCCAGTGATCGTCTTCGCTTGCGGGGTCTATCTATTGTTTGGCGGCACGCCGAAAGCGCCAACGGACAGCGACGCACCGATCAAGAAAACGTGGCAATCGACCCAAGGCTTCAGCCTCGGCTTCTATGACGGCGTGGCCGGTCCCGGCACGGGCGCGTTCTGGACCGTGAGCAGCCTGCTGCTGTACCCCATCGACCTGGTGAAGGCCAGCGGAGTGGCGCGCAGCATGAATTTCGTCAGCAACGCGGCGGCGCTGTCGATCTTCATCTTTTCCGGTCAGGTGGACTGGATCATCGGCCTGTGCATGGGCTCGTCGCTGATGGTCGGCGCGTTCTTCGGCGCCCGCACCGCCATCAGCGGCGGCGCGAAATTCATTCGCCCGGTGTTCATCACCGTGGTGCTGGGCCTGACCGTGCGTCTAGCCTGGCAGCACTGGTTCAGCGTGGCCTAAACGCCGCGCCACATAGAGGTCGATCAGGTAACGGGCAATCGAGCGTGACGCCGGCAACGGCGGCAGCTCGTGCACGTTGAACCACTGGGCATCCTCGATCTCGTCTTCCTGACAGACGATCTCGCCACCGGCGTATTCGGCATGAAAGCCGAGCATCATCGAGTGCGGGAACGGCCAGCACTGGCTGCCCATGTACTGGATGTTCCTGACCTCGATGCTCACCTCTTCGCGAACCTCGCGAATCAGGCAGTCCTCGGCCGATTCGCCCGGCTCGGCAAACCCGGCCAGGGTGCTGTAGACACCCGGCACAAAACGCGGCGAACGTCCCAGCAGAATCTCGTCGCCGCGGGTCACCAGCACGATCATGCTCGGTGAAATGCGCGGGTAATAGCGCAAGTCACACGGCTCGCAGTACATAGCCCGTTCACGCACCACCTGATGGGTCGCCTGCCCGCAATTGCCGCAAAAACGGTGCTCGCGGGCCCAAGTGCCGATCTGTGCGGCGTAACCGAGCACCTTGTAGACCGTGTGATCGCCTTCCAGCATGAACGCCCGCAGGCCTTTCCAGTTGCAACCCGGCACCTCGCTGTGACTGCGCAGCTCCAGCAGATAGACAGGCTCGCCATCGAGATGACCGATGCCATGCTCGGCAAGAATCGACAGATCCTGACGCTTGAGCCATTCGCGGGGAAACAACGCGCCGTTGTCATCGAACAGAAAGCCTTCGGGGCTGCGCGCAACGGCCCAGCCGCCAGGTTGATCGGTGTCCAGTACTGCCGTGGTCCAGCGAGGAATCATGGTTAATCAATCCAGAAATTCGGGTTTCTGTTTGCTCATATGGGCGGCCATGGCCACGCGCAGATCGGTGGATTGCAGCATGGCGGCGTTCCAGGTAGCGATGTATTCGAGGCCGTCATCGATGCGATGGTCACGCATGTAACTGATCATCTCTTTGGTACCGGTGACGGCGATCGGCGACTTTCCGGCGATTTCGCGGGCGATGCCCATGACGCCGTCAAGCAGGCTGGCGTTGTCGCTGTAGACGCGATTGACCAGGCCCATGTCCCGTGCTTCATCGGCACCAAAGGTGCGACCAGTGTAAGCCAGTTCACGCAGCATGCCGTCACCGATGATTCGCGGCAAGCGTTGCAATGTGCCGACGTCGGCGGCCATGCCGATGTCGATTTCCTTGATTGAAAACTGTGCGTCTGTGGCGGCATAACGCATGTCGCACGCGGCAATCAGGTCGATGGCGCCACCCAGGCAGTAACCCTGTATGGCCGCGAGCACCGGTTTGCGGCAGTTATCGACCGCATTGAACGACGCTTGCAGGGTGAGAATCTTGCGTCGCAACAGGCGCGCATTGCGCCCGACGTCCTTGCCCAGTTCATTGGCCACGCCGGCCAGCATCATCAGGTCGATACCCGAGGAGAAATGCTTGCCTGCCCCGCTGAGGACCACCACGCGCACTTCATCGGTTTCGTCGATCCACTGGAAAATCTCGACGATCTCGCTCCAGAACGCAGCGTTCATCGAGTTGATCTTCTCCGGGCGGTTGATCTGCACATGGGCGATTTTATCGACCAGTTCGACGTTGAACGCAGTGTACCGAGACATGCCAGTGATCCTTTTGCGGGCAAAAATGAGGCCCGAACTATAACAAGGCATCGCGACCGGCAGTAAGGCAGCGGTTCAGCCAAATGCGGGACTCACCGCACGCACCAAAACAGTGCATAGCCGCCCGATCACCTCGCACATTTATGTGACTGCCCGGTGACTTTTTGCAGCCAAAACGCAAAAAAACATGCACTTCGTCGGGGCACCTGCACCTCGATCAGGCACGTCCGTACCGCTACAAACCGATTGTCGAACAATTTTGCCATCTGCCCTTTACCGCTCTAAGTTCTGGCCTAGACTCATTTTCTTGAGACGAAACCGGTCGGTCACAAAGTGGAAAAAAAGTCGAAACTTTTTCCAATCCCGATCGGTCCTCTGACAAGAAGGTGCGTTGCGACTGGTGCAATCCTTGCAACGGCTCATTCACCCCTTTTGCTTCGACGCATCGGGCAGCGCTTGCTCACTGATGCGTAGCGCGATTGCGCCCGGCCAGCGGAATTGGCCATGAAACACCGTTTGCCAGACCTAAGAATTAGATCAACAACACGGGAGATTCATATGATCAGTACGGCTTTGGAAATACAGGGAGAGCGTGCTCATCAGGTCGGCGATTCGATCGCCGTAACTGCCGCAAACACCCAACCCGTCAGCGTTCCTGGCACCAGGATGCTGACCCCGGCGGCCAACCAGAATCCGAACCGTAAAAAAGTGTTGTTTGTCACCTCGGAAATTGCCGACCTGGTGAAAACCGGTGGCCTGGGCGACGTATCTGCGGCGCTGCCACGGGCCATGGCCCACCTGCACGATGTGCGGGTGTTGATCCCGGGTTACCCGCAGGTGCTGCACAGCGAGAACCCCATTCATATCATCGGTGAGCTTGGCGGGCATGCTGCGCTGCCACCGTGCAAGATCGGGCGCATGGACATGCCCGATGGTCTGGTCATTTACGTGTTGATCTGCCCCGAACTCTACGAGCGCGAAGGTTCGCCCTACGGCGCCAACAACGGCCGCGACTGGCCGGACAACCATATCCGTTTCGCCCGCCTGGGCCTGGCGGCCGCCGACATTGCCGCCAACCTCGCACAAATCCACTGGTGCCCGGACCTGGTGCACGCCCACGACTGGCCCGCGGGCCTGGCCCCGGCCTACATGCACTGGCGTGGGCAGCGTACGCCGACGCTGTTCACCATTCACAACCTGGCGTATCAAGGCGTGACCAGCCTGGGCTCGTGCCCCGAACTGGGTATTCCCCATCACGCGCTGCAACAGGAAGGCATGGAGTTCTACGGCAAGATGTCGTTCCTCAAGGCCGGCATGGCCTATTCGAGCCACATCACCACCGTCAGTGCGACCTACGCCCAGGAAATCACCACCCCGGATTTCGGCTGCGGTCTCGACGGTTTCCTCGCCGCCAAGACCCAGCAAGGCCTGCTCAGCGGGATACCCAACGGCATTGATGAAAGCTGGGATGCGGCGACTGATCCGCACCTGTTCTGCCCGTTCAGCATCGGCGACTGGGATGGCAAGGCGGTGAACGCCGCCCATGTCCGCGAGCTGTTCGGCCTGCAAGACTCCGAAGGGCCGCTGTTTGCAGTGGTTTCACGCCTGGTCTACCAGAAAGGCCTGGACCTGACCGAAGCGGTCTCCGAATACATCGTCAAATCCGGTGGCCAGATCGCGATCATCGGCCGTGGCGAGCCGGAAGAAGAACAGTCGATGCGCGAACTGGCCCTGCGCTTCCCCGGGCAGATCGGCGTGCGCATTGGCTTTAACGAAACCGATGCCCGGCGCATGTTCGCCGGCAGCGACTTCCTGCTGATGCCTTCGCGTTACGAGCCATGCGGCTTGAGCCAGATGTACGCCCAGCGCTTCGGCTCGTTGCCGGTGGCACGCAATACCGGCGGCCTGGCCGACACCATCGAAAACGGCGTGACCGGGTTCCTGTTCGATGAATCCACGGTGCAGAGCTACCAGGAAGCCCTGAGCCGCGCGTTCAAGGTGTTTGCCTTCCCCGACCTGCTGCACGCCATGCGCTGCCGGGCCATGGCTGCACCGTTCAACTGGTGCAAGGCGGTCGAACCCTACGCCGAGCTCTACGAGCAGCTTGTGGCGAAAGCGTTGGGGAAATCGAACAAACAGTAGAGGCTTGCAAGATGCCGTTACGGACCCTTGAGACCTGGCCCCACGGCGCAATCATGCTGGACGCAGAGCACACGCGATTCGCGTTGTGGGCGCCAGATGCGTTTTACGTCAGTGTCGAACTGGAAAATGGACAGTCCTTGCCGTTACTGCCCCAGGCCGACGGCTGGTTCGTGAGCAACACCCGATGCCCGGCGGGCACGCGTTACCGCTACAGCATCGATGGCGAGCTGGAGGTGCCCGACCCGGCCTCACGCGCCCAGGCCGGCGATATTGACCGATACAGCGTGGTGGTCGATCCGCTGGCCTATGCGTGGCAACACAGTACCTGGCTGGGACGACCGTGGAACGAAGCGGTGATCTACGAATTGCATGTCGGTGCGCTCGGCGGCTTCAGTGCCGTCGAGCAGCATCTGGCACGCCTGGTGGAACTGGGCGTCACCGCGATCGAACTGATGCCTATCGCGCAGTTTCCCGGTGAGCGCAATTGGGGTTATGACGGCGTCCTGCCCTACGCGCCCCAGGCTTCATACGGCTCACCCGAGCAGCTCAAGCACTTGATCGACACCGCCCATGGCCACGGCCTGGCGGTGATCCTCGACGTGGTCTACAACCACTTCGGCCCGGACGGCAATTACCTGCATCGTTATGCCAAGGGGTTTTTTCGCGAAGACAAACACACGCCGTGGGGCGCAGCCATCGACTTGCGCCGTCGCGAAGTACGGGACTTCTTCATCGAAAACGCCTTGATGTGGCTCCTGGAATACCGTTTCGACGGTTTGCGCCTGGACGCGGTACACGCCATCGAAGACCCGGATTTCCTTGAGGAACTGGCGCAACGGGTGCGCCAGCAGACGGGGGCGGCGCGGCATGTCTGGCTGATGGTCGAGAACGAACACAACCAGGCCAGCCTGCTGGAATACGGTTACGACGCACAATGGAATGACGACGGCCACAACGCCCTGCATGTGTTGTTGACCGGCGAAACCGACGCCTATTACGCCGACTACGCACAAAACCCCACCGAACAACTGGCGCGCTGCCTGAGCGAAGGCTTCGTGTTCCAGGGCGATCTCAACCGCCATGGTGTTGCACGCGGTGAACCCAGCGGGCATTTGCCGCCCGGTGCGTTCATCCTGTTCCTGCAGAACCATGACCAGATCGGCAATCGGGCCTTCGGCGAGCGCCTGCATCAACTCGCCCACCCGCAAGCGCTGCGGGCGGCGACGGTGTTGCTGCTGTTGTCGCCGATGATTCCGCTGCTGTTCATGGGTGACGAGTTCGCCGTCGAACAACCCTTCCTGTTTTTCACCAGCCATCATGGCGAATTGGCAAAGCAGGTCCGCGAGGGCCGACGTAACGAGTTCGCCGCGTTCAGCGCGTTTGCCGACCCTCGTCAACGCGAACACATTCCGGACCCGAATGATCCGCAGACGTTTGCAGCATCCCGCCCGGTCCTGCCATCGACCGGTCATTCAGAGATGCACGACCTGTATTGCCGACTGCTGCAGATCCGCCATCGACTCATCATCCCGCGCCTGCCGGGCGCCCAGGCCCTGGGCACCGACGTGCTGGGCGATGGTGCGGTGAGTGCATCCTGGCGTTTGGGCGATGGCAGCCAACTGCGCATAGACCTGAACCTCAGCGACAAACCCGTAGACCACACCACACACAGCGGTGCCATGTGGTTGTTCGAATACCCGCCAGAGAGCGCCGGCCTGCTGGACCACGGCACCCTTGCTCCGTATTGCGCGCTCGTCAGCCTTGCCGCCACAGCAGTCCCCTTTGCTACCCCGTATGGAGAGCGTCCATGAGTGATGCGCAACTGGAAATTCTGGCCAGCCGTGCCGGCCTCGCGGTCGACTGGATCGACGCCAACGGCCGCCCGCAAAAAGTCGCGCCTTCAGTGTTGCGCAACGTGCTGACCGGCCTGGGCCACCCGGCTGGCAGTGCCCAGGAAATCGACGCCAGCCTGCTGGAGTTACAGGCGGTGCAACAAACACACCGCTTGCCGCCATTGATGACTGCCGATGAGGGGGGCGGCCTGGACCTGGCGCGTTACTTCGAGCCTCAAACCCCTTGCGAAATCCACCTCGAGGACGGTTCGCGGCTCAACCTGAAGCTGGACGCAAATTCGGTGCTGCCGGGGCTGGTACCGGTCGGCTATCAACAGGTCAGCATCGACGGACAAACTTTCACTCTGGCGGTGGCCCCCGCCCGTTGTTACAGCGTGGCCGATGCCGTGGATAACCCGATCCCGCGTGCCTGGGGCCTGAGCGTGCAATTGTATGGATTGCGCCGCCCCGGCGATGGCGGGTTTGGTGACACCCAGGCGCTGGAGGACCTCGCCCGGGTCGCCGGTGAACGGGGCGCCGAGGCTTTGGCGATCAGCCCGTTGCATGCGATGTTTTCCAGTGACACGCAACGCTACAGCCCGTATTCGCCGTCCAGCCGTTTGTTTCTCAACAGCCTTTACTGCGCCCCCGGCACCATTCTCGGCGAACGCGCCCTGCGTACCGCCATCGATGCAACCGGGCTGGCCATTGAACTCAAAGCGCTGGAAGAACGCCCGCTGATTGACTGGCCGGCCGCTGCCGAAGCCAAGTATCGATTGCTGCAGGCACTGTATGAAGGCTTCGTCCAGGGTGAACACCCGTTGCATGAAGACTTCAGCAGTTTTCGTCACGCTGCCGGCGAAGCGCTGGAAAACCATTGCCGCTTCGAAGCCATCCAGGAGGCTCGTGCCGCCCGCGGTGAACACCTCGACTGGCGGCTGTGGCCTGAACCCTGGCGCAACCCGCGCAGCGCCGAACTGGCGGCATTTGCCGAAGACAATGCCGTGCGCATCGGTTTCTTTGCTTTCTGTCAGTGGCTGATCGCTCGCTGTCTGGAGCGCGCGCAAGCCACCGCCCGCGCCAGTGGCATGAGTATCGGCCTGATCGCCGATCTGGCCGTCGGTGCCGATGGTGGCGGCAGCCAGGCCTGGAGCCGTCAGGACGAGCTGCTCGCCGCCCTGACCGTTGGTGCGCCACCGGACATTCTCAACCGCAGTGGCCAGGGTTGGGGAATTTCCGCATTTTCCCCTGAAGGCCTGGTACGCAATGGTTTCCGTGCCTTCATCGAAATGCTGCGGGCCAATTTCGCCCATTGCGGTGGCTTGCGTATCGATCACGTCATGGGGCTGCAGCGTTTGTGGGTGATCCCCAACGGCTCGCCACCGGCCGACGGCGCTTACCTGTACTACCCGGTGGACGACCTGCTGCGTCTGTTGACCCTCGAATCCCATCGTCACCAGGCCATCGTCCTCGGCGAAGACCTCGGCACCGTGCCGGACGGCCTGCGGGAAAAACTCGTCGCCCGCTCGATGCTCGGCATGCGGGTATTGCTGTTCGAGCAGGACAACACTCACTTCAAGCCAATCCTCGACTGGCCGGACAATGCCCTGGCGACCACCAGCACCCATGACCTGCCCACCCTCAACGGCTGGTGGCATGGCCGGGACATCGACTGGAACGCCCGGCTCGGCATGGTCGATGCCAGCGGTGAAATCGAATGGCGCCAGCACCGCGAGCGCGAGCGCGAGGGCCTGCGCCGGGCGTTGAGCCAGGACCCGCAGAACTTCCGCGAAGAGTCCCACGAAACCGACCAGGTGCTCGATGCCAGCGTGCGCTTTCTCGGCCATACCCGGGCGCCGTTGGTACTGCTGCCGCTGGAAGATGCCCTTGGCGTCGAACAACAGGCCAACCTGCCGGGCACCATCGACACGCACCCGAACTGGTCGCGGCGCTTGCCCGGATACAGCGAAGCCTTGCTCGATGGGGCGGATGCCGCGCGGCGCCTGGAACTGCTCGCCTGTGCGCGACTTCAGGCGGCCGAGCGTGATCGATGACTCAAGTGCCGACCCGACCGCTGCGCGCCACCTTGCGCCTGCAATTTCATAAAGGCTTCACCCTGGAAGATGCAGTGCCACTGGTGCCGTATTTCGCCCGCCTCGGCATCAGCCATGTCTACGCCTCCCCGCTGTTGCGCGCCCGTGCCGGGTCAATGCATGGCTATGACGTGGTGGACCCGACCAGGGTCAATCCGGAACTGGGCGGCGAGGCGGCGCTGCGCAGCCTGGTCAGTGCCTTGCACGGGCAGAACATGGGCTTGATCCTCGATGTGGTCTCCAACCACATGGCGGTCGGCGGCAGTGATAATCCCTGGTGGCTGGATTTGTTGGAGTGGGGGCGCCTGAGCCCCTACGGCGAGTTTTTCGATATTCAGTGGCACTCTTCCGATCCGTTGATGGAAGGCCAGTTGCTCCTGCCGTTTCTGGGCAGCGACTACGGTGTCGCGTTGCAGGAAGGCACCCTGCCCTTGCGATTCGATGCCTGGCACGGCACTTTCCATGTCGAGCACTATGAACACCGCTTTCCCGTTTGCCCCTGCGATTACGGCGAACTGCTCAAGACCGATGCACCGCTCGATACGCAACAGGCCGAACAACTCAAATCCCTGGCCGATCGCTTCAGCACCCTGAGCTACCAGAGCGACGCCCACAGCCTGGCCATCCCGCTGAAAGCAGAATTGCGCGACCTGGTCAGCGATCCGGCCATTGCCCAGGCCATCGAGCAACACCTTAAAAACTACGACTCAGTGACCGGCGAAGGCTTCCAGCGCCTGCACAGCCTGCTGGAACGCCAGAACTATCGCCTTGCCAGCTGGCGCACGGCGGCCGATGACATCAACTGGCGGCGCTTCTTTGATATCAATGAACTTGGTGGTCTGCGTGTCGAGCGTCCAGCCGTGTTCGAAGCCACCCACGCGAAGATCTTCCAGTTGGTGGCTGAAGGGCTGATCGACGGATTGCGCATCGACCACATCGACGGCCTCGCCGACCCGCGGGGCTACTGCCGAAAACTGCGTCGCCGGGTCGACCGCCTGTCTCCGGGCCGTCACCTGCCCATCCATGTCGAAAAGATCCTCGGCGAAGGCGAAACCCTGCATCGCGACTGGTCAGTGGATGGCACCACCGGCTACGAATTCATGAACCAGTTGTCACTCCTGCAACATGATCCACGGGGCGCGCAGCCACTGGCCGATCTCTGGCATCGTCACAGCCAGCGGCCCGCCGATTTCTCCGTGGAAGCACAGCTGGCCCGCCAGCAAATCCTCAGCAGTTCCCTGGCCGGGGATTTCGAAAGCGTCGCCCAGGCCCTGCTGCAAGTGGCCCGGGACAATCTCATGACCCGCGACCTGACCCTCGGCGCCATTCGCCGGGCCTTGCAGGCGCTGATCGTGCATTTCCCGGTGTACCGCACCTACATCAGCCCCCTCGGCCGGTCAGCCCGGGACGAGGTGTTTTTCCAGCAGGCCATGGACGGCGCCCGTCAAACCCTGGGCGAAGCAGACTGGCCAGTGCTCGACTGCCTGGCCGGTTGGCTCGGCGGTGAGCCCTGGCGGCTACGTCCGGCCGGTCGTCAGCGCAAGCGCCTCAAGCACGCCTGCGTTCGTTTCCAGCAACTGACTTCGCCAGCTGCGGCGAAAGCGGTGGAAGACACCGCGTTCTATCGTTCGGCAGTCCTGCTCTCGCGCAATGACGTGGGGTTTGGCACCGAACAGTTCAGTGCGCCGGTTGCCGACTTTCACCAGGCCTGCATCCAGCGTCTCGACACCTTCCCGGACAATCTGCTGGCCAGCGCCACCCACGACCACAAGCGTGGCGAAGATTCACGCGCGCGGCTGGCGGTATTGAGCGAACGCAGCCACTGGTACGCCGGGCAGATCGGTCTGTGGCGCACCCTCGCCCGGCCATTGCGCAATGACGATCAAGTGCCGTCAGCGGGCGATGAATTGATCCTGTATCAAGCGATCCTTGGCAGTTGGCCGCTGGACCTCGATATCGATCATCGACCGGCTCTCGAGGCCTACGCAAAACGCCTCTGGCAGTGGCAACGCAAGGCCCTGCGCGAAGCCAAACTGCAAAGCAGCTGGAGCGCACCCAATGACGCTTACGAGCAAGCGACCGAGGACTTCATCCAACGCTTGCTGCTCAGCCCCGAAGGCGAACTGTTGCGTGCTGCCCTCGGCAAAGCCGTCCGATCGATTGCCATCCCCGGAGCGCTCAACGGTTTGGCGCAAACCTTGCTGCGCATGACAGTGCCCGGCGTGCCGGACCTTTATCAGGGCAACGATTTCTGGGACTTCAGCCTGGTCGATCCGGACAACCGTCGAGCGGTGGATTACACCCGTCGCCAGCAGGCGATGCAGCAACCTCAGGATCTGCCTGATCTGCTGGCGAACTGGCGTGACGGGCGCATCAAGCAGGCCTTGATTGCACGCACCCTGGGCCTGCGGGCCGAGCATGCCGAGCTGTTCCGGCGTGGCACTTACCAGGCCCTGGAAGTGGTGGGCGGCGAGGCCCATCGAGTGCTGGGCTTTATCCGTGAACGGGAGGGAAAACGCGCCATCGTGATTGTGCCGATACGCTGTGCCGAACTGCTGGAAAACGGTGCCGAACCACAGGTCCACGCGCCGCTGTGGGGCGATACCCGGATCAAATTGCCGTTCACCGGCCCTGACGAACATCTGAAGGGACTTTTTTCCGGCATCACAGTCACAAAACACAGGGAGCTGCTGGTCAGCGCCGCGCTGGGGGATTTCCCGGTCAATCTCATTATTCAAACTACCCGCACTTGAGTTCAGTTAAGGAGCATTGCAATGAGTACCGACGAAAAACGCATCCGCGAATTCGCTTATCAGATCTGGGAATCCGAAGGAAAACCCGAAGGTCAGGAAGCCCGCCACTGGGAGATGGCGCGCAAGCTGGCAGAAGCCGAAGCCCTGGCCCCAAGCAAATCACCGAAGGTCGCCGCCAGCAAAGCCGCGCCGAAGAAAACCGGCGACGGCAAACTCACCACCGACAAGACACTCAACGGCAAGACCGCCGTGCCGAAAACCAAAGCCAAACCGGCGGCGGCTTCAAAAGTGATCCCGCCGGGAGAAAAGGCCGTCGAGAAAAAGCCCCGGGCGCCGCGAAAACCACCGGCGGTCTGATCAGGCCCAAAACATACCTGTGGGAGCGGGCTTGCTCGCGAATGCGGTCTGGCATTCAACATTTGTGTTGTCTGACACGCCGCTTTCGCGAGCAAGCCCGCTCCCACAGGATGCAGTGCTGATCCAGCGAGTTTTTTTTGTACCCAGGAGCATTCATGACCAGTCCGAAGAAAGCCGCCGCGCCAGCCCCTCGTGCCGAAACCACACGAATCCGTGAAGGGCTGCCCTTCCCGCTGGGTGCCACCTGGGATGGCCTGGGAGTCAACTTCGCCCTGTTTTCCGCCCACGCCACCAAGGTTGAACTGTGCCTGTTCGACGACACCGGCGAGGTGGAGCTCGAACGCATCGAACTGCCCGAATACACCGACGAGATCTATCACGGCTACTTGCCCGACGCTCATCCGGGGCTGATCTACGGATATCGCGTGTACGGTCCGTACGACCCGGCCAACGGCCACCGCTTCAACCCCAACAAACTGCTGATCGACCCCTACGCCAAACAACTGGTGGGCAAGCTCAAATGGTCCGAAGCACTGTTCGGCTACACCATTGGCCACCGCGACGCCGACCTCAGCTTCGATGAACGGGACAGCGCGCCCTTCGTGCCCAAATGCAAGGTCATCGACCCCGCGCACACCTGGGGCCACGACCACCGTGTCAGCGTGCCGTGGGACAAGACGATCATTTACGAAACCCATGTGCGCGGCTTCACCATGCGTCATCCCTCGGTTCCCGAAAACGTGCGCGGGACGTTTGCCGGGTTGATGGTCGATGACGTGATGGAGCACATCCGCAAGCTCGGCGTGTCGACCGTGGAGTTGCTGCCGATCCACGCGTTTGTCAATGACCAGCATTTGTTGCACAAGGGCATGACCAATTATTGGGGCTACAACAGCATCGCGTTCTTCGCCCCCGACCCACGTTACCTGGCCAGCGGCAAGATTGCCGAATTCAAGGAAATGGTCGCTCACCTGCACGAAGCCAATCTGGAGGTGATCCTCGACGTGGTCTACAACCACACCGCCGAGGGCAACGAACAAGGCCCGACCCTGTCCATGCGCGGCATCGACAATGCGTCCTACTACCGCCTGAAGCCGGATGACAAGCGTTTCTATATCAACGATTCCGGCACCGGCAACACCCTGGACCTGAGCCACCCGTGCGTGCTGCAAATGGTCACCGACTCCCTGCGCTACTGGGCCACGGAAATGCACGTGGACGGTTTTCGTTTCGACCTGGCAACCATCCTCGGGCGCTATCACGACGGTTTCGATGAGCGCCACAGTTTCCTCGTCGCCTGCCGCCAGGACCCGGTACTGCGCCAGGTCAAACTGATCGCCGAGCCTTGGGACTGTGGCCCCGGCGGTTATCAGGTCGGCAATTTCCCGCCGGGCTGGGTCGAGTGGAACGACAAGTT
Source organism: Pseudomonas sp. Pseusp3 (assembly GCF_047304225.1). Lineage (NCBI taxonomy): Bacteria > Pseudomonadati > Pseudomonadota > Gammaproteobacteria > Pseudomonadales > Pseudomonadaceae > Pseudomonas > Pseudomonas sp. Pseusp3. The sequence goes on from NZ_JBGLYV010000022.1 coordinate 19,317, forward strand.
CCGCGACACCGTGCGCGCCTTCTGGAAAGGCGACGACGGGCAACTGGCGGACTTTGCCAGCCGCCTGACCGCTTCGGGCGAAATGTTCAATCAACGTGGCCGCCGTCCCTACTCGTCGGTGAACTTCGTCACCGCCCATGACGGCTTTACCCTCAATGACCTGGTGTCGTACAACGAAAAGCACAACGAAGCCAACGACGAAAACAATCAGGACGGCAGCAACAACAACCTGTCCTGGAACCACGGCGTCGAAGGCCCCACTGACGACCCCGAGATCAATGCGCTGCGCCATCGGCAGATGCGCAATTTCTTCGCCACCCTGCTGCTGGCCCAGGGCACGCCGATGCTGGTGGCTGGCGACGAGTTCGCCCGCACCCAGGACGGCAACAACAATGCGTACTGCCAGGACAGCGAGATCGGCTGGGTCAACTGGGATCTCAGCGAAGACGGCAAGACCCTGCTCAAGTTCGTCAAACGCCTGATCAAGTTGCGCCTGACGTACCCGATCCTGCGCCGTGGACGTTTTCTGGTGGGTAATTACAACGAGGACATCGGCGTCAAGGACGTGACCTGGCTGGCGCCGGACGGTAAGGAAATGAGCACCGAGCATTGGCACGACGCGCACAATCGATGCCTGGGCATGCTGCTCGATGGTCGCGCCCAGGAAACCGGCATTCGCCGCAAAGGCGCCGACGCGACGTTGATGCTGGTGGTCAACGCGCATCACGACATCGTCAATTTCCGACTGCCGGAAGTGCCCGACGGTGGTTTCTGGACATGCATGATCGACACCAACCAGCCGTCGATCCGCGGCCAGGAGCGCTTCGAGTTTGGCCACGAGTACTCGATCACCGGCCGCTCGTTGCTGTTGTTCGAGTTACAGCATGAAGATGAAGAGTAGCGACGAGGTTCGGGAATTCACGGCGCCACTGCCGTAGAGCGGAAAAATAATATTGGTCAGGTTCGCGATGCGACGAATAGCGTTACATGAGTAATACTCGATGCGCGGCAATCCAGGGTTTGGCTTGGCGCACATTGTTATCAACGAGCCCTCACGGGTCTGCCGGGCCTGGATCGCGCACGACTGAAGGCGAAGCAGAACAAGGACGTAATGCCCATGAAATCCGTTTCCGTCAGTGAAACCAGCCTGCCAGCACAGATCTGGAACAGTGCCCCGCAACTGGACAGCATTCCGGTCATCAGCCCCCAATCCCTGGTACCCACTGGCGCACGCGCAGTGCTCATTGCCCCCCACCCCGGCGATGAAGTCGTGACTTGCGGCGGCCTGCTGCAATTGCTCAGCAACCTGGGCCACCCACTGCAACTGATCTCGATCACCGACGGCAGCGCCAGCCATCCGGGCTCTGTGCAGTGGTCGGAAAAACGCCTCAGCGTATTCCGTCCCCAGGAAAGCGTCGAAGCCATACGCCGACTCGGATTGCCGATGCACAGCCTGAAGTGGATACGGGGCGGGTTTACCGACAACGCCCTGGTGGAACACGAAGAACAGATCACCCGATTCATCACGCGTTACCTGCGCCCCGGCGATGTGGTGTTCAGCACCTGGCGCGAGGACGGCAACGCCGACCACGACACTGTTGGTCGCGCCAGCGCCCGGGCGGCGGCCAGCGCAGGGGCAACCTATAACGACATACCGCTCTGGGCCTGGCACTGGCCGGCACGGGACCGGGAGCTGATCCCCTGGCATCGTGCACGCAAGGTGCGCCTCGATACCTGGACCATCGCCCGCAAGAGCCACGCCATCCACGCCTATGCCAGCCAACTCGACGGCGAACCGGCCATCGGCCTTGCGCCATTGCTGCCCCGCACGCTGCTGGAGCGTATCCGTTTGTCTTATGAAATCGTGCTGGTTTGAAAGTGCAGCCCATCAGACTGAACTGCCTGCTGGCGCATCAGTCGCATACATAAGCAGCCCTGAATCAGTGGAGTGCATGTGGCCAGTCATTCAAAACGCCAGGAAGCCGAATCAATGCCATTGAACACGCCTGCGGCGATTCATCGGCTTCGTGTGCTGACGGTCAACACCCACAAGGGTTTTACCGCACTCAACCGGCGCTTCATCCTCCCCGAGTTGCGTGAAGCGGTGCGCAGTACGTCGGCAGACCTGGTGTTCCTGCAAGAGGTCGTCGGCGAGCACGACCGCCACTCCTCTCGCTACAACGACTGGCCGCAAACCTCGCAATATGAATTCCTTGCCGACAGCATGTGGAGCGACTTCGCCTATGGGCGCAACGCCGTCTACCCCGACGGTCATCATGGCAACGCCCTGCTGTCGAAGTACCCGATCCGCGAGTACCGAAACCTGGATGTTTCCATTACCGGCCCGGAACGTCGCGGCTTGCTGCACTGCGTGCTGGACGTGCCGGGGCATAGCGAAGTCCATGCCATCTGCGTGCACCTCAGCCTGCTGGAAAGCCATCGTCAGTTGCAATTGCAGTTGCTCTGTCAGCTCCTTGAGTCCCTGCCTGAGCAGGCGCCGGTAATCATTGCCGGTGACTTCAACGACTGGCAGATGCAAGGCAATGCCGCCCTGGTCCGCCGCGATGATTTGCACGAAGCTTTCGAACGCCACCTTGGTCGTCCGGCCAAAACCTACCCCGCGCGGTTTCCCCTGTTGCGCCTCGATCGTGTCTACCTGCGCAACGCCAGTAGCCATGAGCCGAAAATACTCGGGCACAAGCCGTGGACGCACCTTTCCGACCATTTGCCGTTGGCGGTGGAAGTGCACCTCTGAATCGCGGCCAATCCGCGCGAAGTAGCGAAAAATCGTCCCCCACCTGTTATTTCTGACAGTAGCCACGTTGAATCAATGACTGCTACGTTGGTGATGCTCCGCCGGATGTCTGCAGGGGCTTGCACCACATACGTAGCGTCTTGGTTGCTGAAGGTATACACGGGTCGCTGTTTTTCCCGATGCTGTCTTGCAACTCGCGCTGCCGAATACGCCGGATTCCTGGCCACTCATGACGGCCCAGGGAACGGAAGTTGATCCCATCGCGGAGGCAACATGGAGTTTTCGACAGACCTGTCCAGGTACCGTCATGGTGCGTGCCTGTTTTCGATCTGGTTGTGTGCGAACTGGTCCCAGCCCGCCCACGCAGCCTGCACACTCATCCCCACCGCCGGCAACGACAACTTTGTCTGCGACAGCGCTACCAGCGGCCCGCTGAGCGATTTGGCAGGCAATAACACCCTGACCTTCCCCGCCGATGGCAGCGGCAGGATCAACGGCAACGTGACCTTCGGCGCCGGCGCCGACACTGTGGACATGGCTTCCGGCATCGTGGCCGGCACCGTGGATCAGGGCGACGGGGCGGACAGCTTTACGATCAGCGCCGGGCAAGTCACCGGGGCGGTCAGCCAGGGCAATGGCATCGATCACTTCGTCATGTCGGGCGGGACCATTCAGTCCCTGGCCCAAGGGGATGGTCGCGATACCTTCCTGATGACCGCCGGCACCATCGTCGGAGCCTTCGAAGATGGCGACGTCGCCAAAATGACCGGCGGCACCATTGGCCGCGTCGACATGAAACTCGATAACAATATTTTCGATATGTCCGCCGGGCAGATCCTCGGCAATCTGGTGACGGGTTTAGGCACCGACACCATCATCGTTTCCGGTGGCCGAATCGGCGGCAATATCAGTGTCAGCAACGGCAACGACAGCATCACGGTCACGGGCGGGGAAATCGTTGGCGAAATCCGCACCGGCAACGGCGATGACACCCTAGTCTGGGACGGCGGCGGGATCATCCGCTCGCCAATCCTCCTGCAGGCGGGCGACGACCGCGCCGCCTTGCGCAATCTGACCGAAAGCACCCTCGCGCTGACCCCGGGCACCGATGGCGGTATCGGCAATGACCTGCTGACCTTCGATCACACCACCTCATCGGGCGCCGCCCGGTACATCAACTGGGAAACCGTCAACTTGGGCAATGGCTCGCGCTTCGACCTGGATGGCAACTTTCAACTGGGGGACACCACCACCGGCACGGGCGTATTCAATATCGACGGCAGCAGTACGCTGACCTCGGTGCAAGGCAGCATTACGCCATTGACCGCAGGCCGGCTCGCAACCTTGAACAACAGCGGGGTCATCGATCTCGCCAGTGGTAACTCACGCACCAATGACACCCTGACTGTTGAGGGTAATTACGCGGGTAATGGCGGTCAGTTGCATTTGCAAAGCACGGTGGGCGATGACAGCTCCCCCAGTGACAAACTGGTCGTGAACAATGGGACGCTGACCGGCAATACCCTGATTACGGTCAGCAACATCGGTGGCACAGGCGCACTGACGCAGCAGAACGGCATCCAGTTGGTCCAGGCCCAAGGCACGGCGGTCAGCGACAACACCGCATTTGCCCTCAAAGCCCCGGTCTCGGTCGGTGCCTTCGATTACCGCCTGTTCAAAGGCGGTATTACACCGGGCAGCGAAAACAGTTGGTACTTGCGCTCCTCGGTTGTGGCGCCGCCATTGGTCTCCGTCGCCAACCCGGATCCCGCCTTGCCGCCGACGCTGGCGCCTTTGGTGGCAGTACCGGTGGCCGCCCCGGTTGTTAAGGTTTCCGGGGTTCCCGGAGTTCCGGGGGGTGAAGGGGTTGTCACAGTCGAAACCCCGGTGTTACCCGCCGCTGTCCCGGGCGCGGCACCGATCCCGCTGTACCGCGAGGCGGTTCCCACCTGGTCGGTGGTGCCTCCCGCTGCCGCACAATTGAGCCTGACGGCGCTGGGCACGTTCCATGATCGTCAAGGCGACCAGCGCCTGCTGACAGAAACCGGGGCCTTGGGCGCTGGTTGGGGCCGGGTCTACGGCAAGAATCTCGAGCAGACCTGGGCCGGCACCGTCACGCCAAGACTGGACGGCTCGCTCAATGGCTTCCAGGTCGGCAATGACCTGTTCAGTTCACAACTGGCGAGTGGACAGACCCAGCGCAGTGGTTTCTTTGTCGGCCACAGCCGCCTGCAAGGTGATGTCGACGGTTTCAACGAGGGCTTCGAAGGCAAACGCTCCGGCAAGGTGGAATTGCAAGGCGACAGTCTTGGCGTTTACTGGACCCTGACCGATCCTGCCGGCGCCTATCTCGATACCGTGGCCATGTACACCTGGCTCAACGGTGACAACCACTCGCAAAGCGGCCTGAAGATCGACAATGACGGTCACGTCACGACCTTATCGGCAGAGGTCGGATACCCGATCGCGGTGGCTGCTGGCTGGGTGATCGAACCCCAGGCCCAGGCGATTTACCAGAAGGTCAGACTCGACAGTCAGGACGACGGCATCTCCCATGTCTCGTTCGATTCCGACAGCGCCTGGACCGGCCGCGTCGGCGCTCGACTCAAAGGTCGCTACGAAGTCGGCGGCAGGCCGCTTGAGCCGTATCTGCGGGCCAATATCTGGCACACCTTTACCGGTACCGATACCGTCACCTTTGACCATGTCGATCAGGTCGAATCCCAACAACGAACCTCGTCCGCCGACCTCGGTATCGGGATGGTGCTGAGCGTCGCGACATCCGTCAGTGTGTATGCCGGCGTCGACTACAGCAGCAATATCGACAGCACCCAGCAACGGGGAACATTCGGTAACGTGGGGGTGCGGGTGAAGTGGTGAGGATCGACAACCATTCTATCCCGGTTTTTTTTTGACGATCCGACGAACAAACAAGAACTTAGAGACACGTCATAAATCAGGCACTTAAACCATTACCACTTATCGGCCATCCTCTTGACGCGACCATTTCGCTCTTCTTGACTTCACTTTACTACCCCCGGATATGCCATCAGGACCCGCCTCGGACTCCCGTAAAAACGGGCAGCCGGTGGCGAGTCCTATCCCATTCGGTCGCCCCTCATTCGGGGTAGGAGAGACGCCAGAGCGAGATGCTACATGCGCCTGCAAGGTAGACCTCCATGAAAACTTCACTCACCCCAGAAGAGATCAAAGTCGCTTTTTGCACCGTGTCGAGTTCACTCCTGCTGTGTTCCTCCCTGGAAATACAAGCCGCCCCTGCCGAACAAGAAACAACCCCGTGGTATCGACAGGACATCCCGACGCTCAGTCTGTCTACCCTTGCAGTAACGTACCCCGGTCAGTTCAACGCTCATCCCGATCTGCGAAGTTCCAGCCTGACTACCGAAGACGCCGCGCCCACGGCCTGGGACCAACTCTACGGCCAGCCCTCTCGCCAGGCACAAACCGATTTCCTTTCCCTGGAGCTGGCCGTTCCCGGCACCCACGAAGTCAAAGGCCCGGCGATCTTCACCCTGCAAAGCGCCAGCGGCCATACGCAGAGGGTCGGGCTGGTCGGCGGCACGAGCCAGTTCCAGCTCAACAACAACGGCACGCAGATCACCCCGGTAATGTCCAACCCCAATAGCGACACGCTCAACCTCCAGGGACAAAGCCTCGGCGCCTACTGGAGCCTGACCGGACCACAAGGCTGGCACGTCGACCTGACCGCCAGCGGTGGTCGGGTCAACGGCTTCAGCCGCAACGAGCAAGGGACCCGAAGAGCCACCGAGGGCAGCGCGGTCACACTGTCGGTAGAAGGTGGCATTCCCATCGGCCTTGGCGAAAACTGGGTGGTTGAACCCCAGGCACAGTTGATCAATCAGCGCATCTCTCTGGACACCCCGTATGCCGGTTCGGGCAACGCGTCTTCCACCGATCTGACTTCGTGGAGTGGCCGGGTCGGTGCGCACTTGAAAGGCAGTTACGACATCAGCGGCCTGCTGGTCGAACCTTACGTGCGGACCAACTTGTGGCACACGGCGTACTCCGGCAACAGCGTGACCCTCGATCAGGTCGACAAGATCAGCAGCAGCCGCAATTCCACGACCGTCGAACTGGGCCTGGGCCTGGTCGCCAGAGTCACGCCGACCGTGAGTTTTTACGTCAGCGCCGATTACAGCAGCGATGTGGATGACAACGACTTGAATGGCTTGATTGGTAGTCTGGGTGTGCGGATGCGCTGGTAAAAACTGGTATTTCTTACAGTATCCACGGCTCTGCGGGTGATGCATTGTAATGGCGGGGCACTCTGATCGAGACCATCACTCATGCCATTGAATTCTGCGCACCACGGCACACCGAACCTTGCGGTTTCAGATCCGCGTGGCTTGGCGATCAGGGCCATTCAATACCATCGGCGGCTAGCGGCTGATCCGGTTGATACACGAGTGACGCATCAACGGTTCGATGCCGCCGGCCGGGCGGTGGCCAGCAGGGATCCGTATCTGTTTGCCTTGGCGCAGAACGATGCGTCGGTGCCGGCGAACTTGGGCCAGGTGTACAGCCTGTCTGGTGCACCCTTGTCGAGTGACAGCGTGGACGCGGGTTGGCGGGTGGCGTTGCACAGTGCTGCCGGGCAACGCGTCGAGGCTTGGGACGGCCGTGGCAGCCATTCCCGGACTGAGTTCGATGAACTGCTGCGGCCGGTGGCCGTACATGAACGTGGTGAAGATGTCGCCGCGCACGTCCTCGAGCGATTTACGTATGCGAGCGTCGATGCCGACGCGGCCTCGCGCAATCTGTGCGGTCAATTGATTCGCCATGACGACCCGGCCGGCACCTTGCACCTGCGCGAACTCGGGATCGCTGGCGCCGCGCTGCAACAGACCCGGCATTTTTTATTGGATACCTTGCCGGTGAACTGGCCCGACAGCGTGGCCGCTCGCGATGCGTTGCTTGAGCCCGCTGAGGGCGCCACCACCGCGCTGCACCATGCCGCCAGCGGTGAACTGCTCAGCCAAATCGACGCGCTGGGCAATCGTCAACGTTTTGCCTATACCGTCGCCGGCGAATTGAAGGGCACGCACCTGACCCTGGCCGGTGACGATCAAAAAGAGCTGACGCTGGTCAGCGATCTTCACTACAGCGCCTCCGGTCAGATCGAGTCGGAAACCGCCGGCAACGGCGTCCTCACCCGTCACCGCTACGATCCGGCGGATGGCCGCCTCATCGGCCTGAGCGCACACAAGGCCAACGGCACGCCACTGCAGGACCTGAAATATAGCTACGACGCGGTCGGCAACGTACTGAGCCTGGAAGATGCTGCCCAGCCGATCCGCTACTTCAACAACCAGCGCATCGAACCGATCAAGACCTATCACTACGACACCCTCGATCAACTGATCGAAGCCACAGGATGGGAAGCCAAGACCGGCCATGGCGGTCCTGCCCTGCCCGACCTGCAACCCTTGCCCCTCGACCCCAACCAGGTCGCCCGGTACAGCCAGACCTTTCACTACGACGCCGGCGGCAATCTCCTGGATTTGGTGCACGTCGGCTCTCAGGCCCATGGCCGCACCTTGACCCGCGCCCGTTACAGCAACCGCTGCCTGCCCGAACGCAACGGCCGGCCGCCGACTGAAGCCGAACTGGTCGCCGGTTTCGACGCCAACGGAAATTTGCGTGAGTTGCAAGCGGGCCAATCGCTCGGCTGGGACCTGCGCAATCAACTGTCCAGCGTGCGTCCGGTGGTCCGCGACGATGGCAGTGATGACTATGAACACTACCTCTACGACGGTGGCGGGCAACGGCTGCGCAAACTGCGCTCTAGCCAGACCAACGCCCGCACCCTGATCAGCGAAGTGCGCTACCTGCCCGGTGTGGAAATCCGTCGTCACGACGGCACGGGCGAAATCCTTCACGTGATCAATGCCAGCGCCGGCAGCAACAGCGTCCAGGTGCTGCACTGGGTCACCCGAAAGCCGGATGACATCGCCAACGACCAGGTGCGTTACAGCCTCAACGACCACCTGAATTCCAGCGCACTGGAACTGGACCAGAACGCCGACCTGATCAGCCAGGAATGGTATTACCCGTTTGGGGGGACGGCTTGTTTCGCAGCACGCTCGGCCACAGAAGCCCGATACAAGACTGTGCGATATTCGGGCAAGGAGCGGGATGCGACGGGGCTTTATTATTACGGGTTCCGGTATTACGCACCGTGGTTGCAGCGGTGGATTAATCCGGATCCCGCGGGGGCGATTGATGGCATAAACTTCTATCGGATGGTCAGGAATAATCCCATTGCGCTATATGATTCAAATGGTTTGTCACCAGAAGGGGATCTGGCGCGAGAAACATTGAGATCCGAAAGTTTTCATAAAGAGTACCCAGCAAATCCTGAAAGGGTTCTGGAATTCGTGGCACATGTTGCTAAGACGCGTGGACTTTCCGAAAGGATTATTAAAAAAGCTATAGAAAGAATTCGAATGAAAATGGACTCACCGCTTGAAGAAGCAACGACACAGATAAGCAACTTAGCAATCGCAACACCTAAAAAAGCAATTGACAAACCACCCCAAGAATATAAGTACATGCGTGAATTCAAAGCTTTTTACGCAACAACCGAGGCCTCTAACGCAATTAACACTGCAATGAGAACCGGAAAAGAAATATCCATTAATGAAAAAAAAGTAATCAGACAGCTAGAAGACACCCACGGAGATCAGCTATTTTCAGGTAGAGACGGAAAAGAAAAGAAAAAAAACATTCAGACCTCTGCTTCCGTCTTCGATACAGAACGCGCTATGCAGGTAAGCTACCAACTCTATCAACAAAATAACAAATCAATGCAAACCTACTATCGAGGCCAGAGCATAACCGAGTCAGGATTACAGGCGTTCATCGCGGCCCGGAATGACGGATCCGTAATTTACTCGAAGAGCTTTCTTTCGGTACTGAAAGAAAAAAAGGCGCCGAAGATTTTATGCGCAAAGAAAACTCGGCTCTTTTCATCATAGAAGGATTTAGTGCCTCAAGCGTGATTTCAAGCTATTCCGCGTCAGAGGTACAGGGTTATTTATTCACTCCTCATGCAGACTTTACGGTAACCGCGGTCAGCAGAAGAGAAACCAACAACAATCAATTTGTGATTAGACTCAAAGAAGCCCGGGGTCACACTGGCAGTCGAACTGTCATGCCTCATTAAAACAGCCGAAAGGGCACTGATTATGACGATAAAACGTAAGTATCAGGCTTCACAGCCTCAGTGCGACACGTTCGTCATACATCACCGCCTTTTCAGTCAGGCGTCTGTTATTCCTCCAGCCTCAACATCAAAACCGCCAACGGCGGCAAATTCAACACCAACGACAACGCCTGCCCATGGCTCGGCGTCTCCTCGGCCACCGCCCCGCCGCTATTGCCGTAGTTGGAACCGGCATAGATCGACGAATCGCTGTTGAGCACCTCGTTCCACTGCCCGGCAAACGGCACGCCAACCCGATAAGCCTCACGCGGCACCGGCGTAAAGTTGGCCACCACCAGCAGCGGCTTGCCGTCCTTGCTCCAGCGCAGCCACGCATAAACGCTGTTGATCGCGTCATCGCCGATCAGCCATTGGAAACCCTGCGGCACATCGTCCTGCTCATGCAGCGCCGGCTCTTCGCGGTACAGGCGGTTGAGGTCGGCCACCAGTTTCTGCACGCCCTTGTGCTCGGAGTATTGCAACAGGTACCAGTCCAGTTGCTGGTCATGGTTCCACTCGCGCCACTGGCCGAACTCGCAGCCCATGAACAGCAGTTTCTTGCCCGGATGTGCCCACATGAAACTCAGGTAGGCCCGCAGGTTGGCGAATTTCTGCCAGCGGTCGCCGGGCATCTTGTCGATCAGCGAGTGCTTGCCGTGCACCACTTCGTCATGGGAGATCGGCAGGATGAAGCGCTCGGACCAGGCGTACACCAGGCCGAAACTCAACTCGTTGTGGTGATGGGCGCGGTAGACCGGGTCCTGCTGGATGTAATGCAGCGAATCGTGCATCCAGCCCATGTTCCATTTATAGGCGAAACCCAGGCCGCCCTGTTGCGTACCCTGGCTGACGCCCGGCCATGCAGTGGATTCTTCGGCGATGACCAGTGCACCAGGCGCTTCCAGGGCCACCACATCGTTGAGGTGGCGCAGGAAGTCGATGGCTTCGAGGTTCTCCCGCCCGCCATGGCGGTTCGGCACCCACTCGCCGGCCTTGCGCGAGTAGTCGCGGTACAGCATCGAGGCCACCGCGTCGACCCGCAGGCCGTCGACATGGAAATGCTTGAGCCAGTGCAGCGCCGACGCCAGCATGTAGCCGTGCACTTCGGTGCGTCCCAGGTTGTAGATCAGCGTGTCCCAATCCTGGTGGAAGCCCTCCTGCGGGTTGCCATACTCGTACAGCGCCGTGCCGTCGAACTGGGCCAGGCCGTGGGTATCGGTGGGGAAATGCGCCGGTACCCAGTCAAGAATCACCCCGAGCCCGGCCACATGGCAGGCGTTGACGAACGCGGCGAACTCGTCCGGCGTGCCATATCGCGCACTCGGCGCGAATTGCGACAGCAACTGATAACCCCACGAGCCGCCAAACGGGTGCTCCATGATCGGCATCAGTTCGATGTGGGTGAAGCCGAGGTCTTTTACATAGGGAATCAGCCGCTCGGTCAGTTCGGGCCAGGTGTACTGGCGAGCCACTTCGCCCAGGTCGTCCAGCTCGCATTGCCACGAGCCGGCGTGCAATTCGTAGATCGACAATGGCGCGGTCACCCGCTGGCGATCGCCCCGGCCCATCATCCAGTCCTGATCCTGCCAGTCGACTTTCAAGGGGGAAGCGACTTTCGAAGCGGTGTCCGGTGGCAGGCTGGTGGCCAGCGCCATGGGATCAGCCTTCAACGGCAGAATGCCGTGGGCGCCGAGAATCTCGTATTTGTAGGCGTCGCCCGCTTGCAGGCGCGGGATGAACAACTCCCAGACACCGGTGGGATGACGCAGGCGCATCGGATGCCGGCGTCCGTCCCAGACGTTGAAATCACCGACCACCGACACCCGCCGGGCATTCGGCGCCCACACAGCGAAACGCACACCGTCGACGCTGTCCACGGTCTTGAGTTGTGCGCCAAGGCATGCGCTGAGGTCACGGTGATTGCCTTCGGCAAACAGGTACAAGTCCATTTCGCCCAGCAACGGGCCGAAGCTGTAAGGGTCTTCGGCCGTTTGCTCGCCGCCGGCCCAACGGGTGCGCAGCAGGTACCCTTGCGCACGGTCGAAATGCCCGACAAACAACCCCGGCGTCTCTGTGGCTTCAAGCTTTCCAAGCTCTTCGCCCGAATCCCTGGCCAGCACTTCTACACTCAGGGCGCCCGGCAGATAAGCACGAATGAACAGCCCGCCGGCGCCATCGCCGTGTGGGCCGAGAATGGCGAAAGGATCGATATGCTCGGCACGCACCAATGCATCGATATCCCGCGCGCTGGGCAGTAGCGCTTCTTTGTGATGACCCTGTTCCTTGTTCGAGACACTCATGACTACTCTCCACCAAGATCGGAAAAGGGTTTTAGCCCACTCAATAATCCATATAAACCGTGCAACGGCACGGGCAACCAGGTGGGGCGATTTTCCGCCTCATAGGCCACTTCATACGCCGCCTTCTCCAGACCGAACAACGCCAGCGCGGCGTCCTCGCCTTCGGGATCTTGCCATGCATGGGCAAGACTAGCTGCCGCCAGCCGATAAGCGTCGACAAATGCTTGCCGCGCTTCGCTCAAGTAGCGCTCGGTGACCCGCAAACGCGCAGCAGCGGCCGCAGCCGTGTTGTCGATGCTCTGCACGTTGATCGCCATCGCCGCCGCATAGTCGAAGGAGCGCAGCACGCCACTGACATCCTTGTACGGGCTGTGCTTGCCCCGTCGTTCTTGCAACGGTCGTGCCGGTTCACCTTCAAAGTCGATCAGATAGGCATCGCCCTTGATCACCAGCACCTGCCCCAAATGCAGGTCGCCGTGCACACGAATGCGCAATCCGCCCGCGGTCTTTTTGCCCAACTCTTGCACATGACCAAGAATGGTTTTTTTGTTGTCCAGCAAATGGCTGACCAGAGTCTGGTCCGCCGTATTCAGTTGATTTTCATGTTGCTTGAGCAAGTTCAGCGCATGCTCGATTTGCGCCGCGACATCCTTGGCCGAGGCCAGCGCTTCCTTCTGTGTAGTGACCTGCGGCAAGAAATCCGGGGGGGTACCCGGCGCTGCCAGTACCTGATGCATTTCCCCCAGGCGCTGACCGAGCATAGCGGCGAAATCTTTCAGTTCGCCGAGCGCGTTGTAATGTTGCTCCTGCTCGGACACCGCGTCAGCCAACTCATCGCGAAGCGCCCGTTCGAGATTGTTCTGGGTCCACTCCCAGGCATCACCCTGATTACTCAGGTAGCCTTGGGCAATCATCAGCAAGTTGTCTTGACCCGCTGCATCCCGACGCACCACGGCCCCCAGCAATGGCGAAACATTGCCGAACCCGGCTTCAGTCAGATACGCACTCATTTCCAGTTCAGGATGCACCCCGGAAGCGACCTTGCGGATCAACTTCAGCACCAGGCTGTTGCCGATCACCACTGAGCTGTTGGACTGCTCCGCGGACAGGTAGCGCACCGGCGACTCGGCATTGAGGCCGAGTTTTTCCAGCTCGGCGGTGGGCTCGAAGCGGATGTCGCCATCGCTGGAAGCCAATACGGTGCCGGCCTGAATGCCCTGCAATACGGCATGCACAAAAGCTTCCAGGCTGAAGGCATCGGTGATCAGGCCGACCTGGCGTCCGCGCCGTACCCGCGATAGCGCCAATTGCTGCGGCAGCGGCGTACCGACCTGGTCTTCCGGGATAAAGCCGAACGGCAACTGGTAGCGACTGCTCTGGCCACCACTGGTGACATTGATCTCACTGAACAGCACCGGGTGCTGCGGATCGCCGAAACGCACGCCATAGGCCAGATCGACCTGTTCGATGGCAGCGTCCTTGCCCGCAAACCAGCGTCTGTTCTGCAACCAGTTCGGCAGGATGCTTTGCTCCAGCGTGGTCCTTGACGGTGCTTCGAGCAGTTCTTCCATGCGCTTTTTCAGCACCAGCGTAGTGAAGTCCGGCAGGCTTTGCGCGGGCTCCACGTGCCAGCTCGGCATCTGGTTTTCCGCGGCGAGGCCGAACCAGTAAAAGCCGTAAGGTGCCAGCGTCAGGAGGAAATTCAGCTGGCCGATGGGCGGGAACGCGTTACCCCCGAGCATTTCCACCGGCACCATGCCGACGTAGGCCGACAAATCCAGCTCGGCGGCCTGGGCACTGCGCGATACGTTGGCCACGCACAGAATGACTTCGTGCTTGCCGTCCACCCCGGTGTATTCACGGGTGTAGGCCAGAATCCGCCGGTTGCTGGGCGAAAGCATCTTCAACGTACCGCGCCCGAAAACCTTGGATTGCTTGCGCACGGCGAGCAGGCGCCGGGTCCAGTTCAACAGCGAATGCGGGTCGCCGGCCTGGGTTTCGACGTTGACCGACAGGTAGCCATATTGCGGGTCCATGATCGGCGGCAGCACCAGGCTGGCCGGGTCGGCGCGGGAGAATCCGCCGTTGCGGTCGATGGACCATTGCATCGGCGTACGCACGCCGTCGCGGTCGCCGAGGTAGATGTTGTCGCCCATGCCGATTTCGTCGCCGTAATACAGGGTCGGCGTGCCGGGCATGGACAGCAGCAGGCTGTTGAGCAGCTCGACCCGACGGCGATCGCGCTCCACCAATGGCGCCAGACGACGGCGAATCCCCAGATTGATCCGCGCGCGACGGTCGGCGGCATAGTAATTCCACAGGTAGTCGCGTTCCTTGTCGGTGACCATTTCCAGGGTCAGCTCATCGTGGTTGCGCAGGAAGATTGCCCACTGACAGTTGGCGGGAATATCCGGGGTCTGGCGCAGAATATCGGTGATCGGGAAGCGATCTTCCTGGGCCAGCGCCATGTACATGCGCGGCATCAACGGGAAGTGAAAAGCCATATGGCATTCGTCGCCGTTCAGGCCTTTCTTATCGGTTTCGCCGAAGTACAACCGGGTGTCCTCCGGCCACTGATTGGCCTCGGCCAGCAGCATGCGGTCGGGGTAGTTGGCGTCGATTTCCGCGCGGATCCTTTTCAGGACGTCATGGGTTTCCGGCAAGTTCTCGTTGTTGGTGCCGTCGCGCTCGATCAGGTAGGGAATCGCGTCCAGACGCAAGCCGTCGATGCCCATGTCGAGCCAGTAACGCATCACCGACAGCACCGCTTTCATGACTTGCGGGTTATCGAAATTCAGGTCCGGCTGGTGGGAGTAGAAACGGTGCCAGAAGTATTGGCCGGCGACGGGGTCCCAGGTCCAGTTGGACTTTTCCGTGTCGAGGAAAATGATGCGGGTGCCGTCGTATTTCTGATCGTCATCGGACCACACGTAGAAGTCCCGCGCGGCCGAACCGGGCTTGGCCTTGCGTGCGCGCTGGAACCACGGGTGCTGGTCGGACGTGTGGTTGATGACCAGCTCGGTGATCACCCGCAGGCCGCGCTTGTGCGCCTCGGCAATGAAACGCCGGGCATCGGCCATGGAGCCGTAGTCACTGTGCACGCCGCGGTACTCGGCGATGTCATAACCGTCGTCACGCCGTGGCGAGGGATAGAACGGCAACAGCCAGATGGTGTTGACGCCCAGGTCGGCGATGTAGTCGAGCTTGGCGATGAGGCCGGGAAAGTCGCCGATCCCGTCGTTGTTGGAGTCGAAATACGATTTGACGTGAACTTGATAGATCACCGCGTCCTTGTACCAGAGCGGGTCCTTGATGAACGTGGCTGCCTTGGGTTTCTTCGCCATTTGAAACTCCTGGTCAATTCGACTTGGCCACAGGATGAGACTCTCTGTGGCGAGGGAGCCTTCTGGTCTATGCGGTGATTCTCCAGATACCGAACGGCTGATACGCCGGGTCGATGCGCATGAACTGGTTTTTGCCGTGCCAGGTCCAGCGATGGCCATTCATCAAGTCTTCGCCCTGGGTGCTGGCGTCGTCGGGCAGGCCCAATTCCCATAGCGGCAACTCGAAGTTCGCTTCCTGCACGTTGTGCGGATCGAGACTGACCGCCACCAGGATAAAGTTGCTGCCGTCAAAGCTGCGTTTACCGAAATACAGGATGTTGTCGTTCCAGGCGTTGTAGACCTTCAGGCCCAGATGCGTGTGCAACGCCGGGTTCTGTCGGCGAATGCGGTTGAGCTGGGCGATCTCGGCAATGATGTTGCCCGGCGCATTGAAGTCCCTGGGGCGGATTTCGTACTTCTCGGAGTCGAGGTACTCTTCCTTGCCCGGCACCGGCGCCGACTCGCACAGCTCGAACCCCGAATACATGCCCCACAAGCCCGAGCCCATGGTCGCCAGCACAGCGCGAATGAGGAATCCGGGACGCCCGGACTCATGCAGGAACGCGGGGTTGATGTCCGGTGTATTGACGAAAAAATTCGGCCGGTAGCACTCGCGCCAGGGCGATTCGTTGAGTTCGCTGAAGTAGCTCGCCAGTTCGGCCTTGGTGTTGCGCCAGGTGAAATAGGTGTAACTCTGGGAATAACCGACCTTGCCCAGGCGCGCCATCATTGCCGGGGTGGTAAAGGCTTCGGCGAGGAAGATCACCTCGGGGTACAACGCCCGTACATCGGCGATCAACCATTGCCAGAACGGCAACGGCTTGGTGTGCGGGTTATCGACGCGGAAGATCTTCACGCCCTCCTCGACCCAGCCCACCACGATATCGCGCAACTCCACCCACAGGCTCGGAATCGCCTCGGGGGTATAGAAGTCGACGTTGACGATGTCCTGGTACTTCTTCGGCGGATTCTCCGCGTACTTGATCGTGCCGTCAGGCCGCCAGTTGAACCAGCCAGGGTGTTGCTTGAGCCACGGATGGTCCTGGGAACACTGGATGGCGAAATCGAGGGCGATTTCCAGGCCATGGGCGGCAGCGGCCGCCACCAGTCGCCGGAAGTCGTCGCGGGTACCCAACTGCGAATGAATCGCCTCATGCCCGCCCTCCTCGCTGCCGATCGCATAAGGGCTGCCCGGATCATCGGGCCCCGCTGTCAGGGCGTTGTTCGGGCCTTTGCGGTAACTGCGCCCGATCGGATGGATCGGCGGGAAATACAGCACATCGAAGCCCATGTCCTGGATCATCGCCAGCCGTGAATGCACGTCATTGAAAGTGCCATGGCGTGCAGGATCGTCGGTGATCGAACGCGGGAACAACTCATACCAACTGGCGAACTGCGCCAGCTCGCGTTCCACATCCACCGGGCACTCCGGGCTCAGGCTCAAATACGCACGGTGTTCGACGCGGGCCATGAGGTCGGCACTACGTTGGTGCAAAAACAGTGCGACCTGCTCGGCTTCAAGCAGTCCTGACAGTTCATGGTGCAAGGCTGCCAGTTGCTCACTGAGTTGCCCTTCGCTGCGTTCGGCGGCTTGTTGCACATGAATCCGCCCTTCCTGCAGTTCCAGGCTTACCGGAACGGCAGCCGCATGCTTCTTTTCCAGCTCATAACGAAAACTGGCAAACTGATCGATCCAGGCTTCGATACAGAACAGATACCGGCCCTGGCTGTCGACACGGAACTGCCCTTGCCAACCGTTGTTGCCCAGGTCGAGCATGACAGCGCTTTGCCAGACGTCCTCGTCGTCGGCCCGCCAGCGCACGCGAACCGCCAACTTGTCATGCCCGTCGGCGAAGACCTTGGCCGTCACCACCACGTCCTGCCCCACCACGGCTTTGACCGCGAACTGCCCGCCTTCAAGGGTCGGCATGATGTTTTCTATGACAATACGCGGCAGCAACAGCGCCTGCGACAGCGGCATGTGCGGGTTGTAGCTCAACTCAGTCGGTTTTTCAGCCGTCATCGAGCCTCTCTCCTTTACGCCCCATGGACGCGCTTGTGTCGGGTTGCCATCCACATCGGTAGATCCCTCGCCGAATGAACTCACTTAGGTTCCGAGCGATGGACATCGGCAAAGTTCAGAGCAATTGGCTGGAATCAAATCCCCCGTGCTGGGATCAACCAACTTAAGCACGACTCACGCCATGTGCCACTGTCGACTGGACCAATGACCAATTCATTACCAGGAAAAGCTCCCTATCCGGAATTCGACAATCCAACTCTGCTACCCACAGGATCCGGAACCGAAACAGGCCCCTAACGCAGTTCGGGGTCAACGAAAGGCTGGATCCCCCTACGAGTCAAGAACCTCCGGTCAAGGTTATAGGCAACCTTGGCAATAAATTCAGGGTAGGCATCTTCATTGAAGGGGTGCTCCAGCTGATCAGTCTCATTATTTCGACTACCGCCTGTCGCCTTTTTTCAGAAAAATTTCCCCGCCACAAAAATTCTCGCATGTTTAGTCCTACAGACGAGTTTGCCTACCACAGACTCATACATGTGACATTTACAAAAACTAAAGCAAAGTTTTCTAATAGAAAATTCTAGACATGATTTAGCTGCGCCCTCTCTCAGAAATTAAACAACCAAAAGAAACTTCCAAAAAGCTTGTAAGACCGTTCTTTGACACGCGAGCGACTATTCCTACATGCAATTGCTCGCAGACTTGCAGTAACGGCTACAACCTTCTAAATCTAACAACGCCACTCAATTCCGAGCGGCAACTACGACGAGTAAAAACAAATGAAAAACGAAAAACTTGGCGAAGTGCTTTTTAACTTCAGAAATGAATTTGGCTCAAACACCCATCCACAGATGGCTGGTGGATCTGGGGGACAAGGAGGTTGTGGTGGCAGTGGAGGGTGTGGCGGTGGTGGTGGTTGCAGTGGCGGGAGCGGTGGAGGTAATGGTGGTTGTGGAGGCGCGGGAGGGACAGGTGGTGGCGGAACAGGCGGCTGCAGGGCGATGTAATTCACCGTGATATTAAACCGTCTGTCTTTCAGGCAGAAAGGATCTTCCAAAAATGGAAGATCCTTCAGGAGAAATTTAATGAATCTTATTTATTCAGAATACGACATTATAAACCTTCCCAACGAGTCGCTGATCATATCAAGCTACGGAGTTTCCAAAACAGCCTCAACGAAATTATTAAGCGTCCTGCAAGAGTTAAAAAAACAGAATAAAACATCCATAACAGAGACACTACTCAATGATACAATCTCAAAGCAAAAACTACAAAAAAAAGCGGCACACCTATTCTTACAAAATGCGATAGGACTAAAGCCTGAACCTTCAGAAATATACTTCAAAAAAGCACTAATAGCACATGACTGCATAGAGATCGAAGAGTTCAAAACAACAATAAACCAAGAGCTAACATGCGAGTACATAATAAGCGAGAACATTGAAAGCCTGACAGAGCAAGCTAAGGGCAACTCGTATTTCATCATCATAATGTGTATGCAGTATGACTACATCAAGTTGAAGAAACTGTATTTCAGTCTGGCAGACGCGGCTCCATGTAGCGCAATCTCTCTAGCATATTTAAATGGGAATATTTTCCATATCGACCAGCCGTACGTTCCCAGCATTGGAAACCCCTGTCACTTTTGCATGATAGATCGACAATTAAACTACGAAAAATGCATCAACTCTCAAAACTCCTGGACGACGCTCTTGAGATTCTGCATAGAACGCAACGTCACTCTACCGTCGCAGAAACTAAGTGCATTGCAAAGAAGCATGGCGATTGGTGCAATAGTTAAAAAAATAAAACTTCACACTGAGCATGGCAGTGAATTCAGATACCAAGACAATGTATTCACTTCGACGACAGTAGACTTAATTAAAGGATCCATTACCGAGGAACCGAGCCCACATTGGCACTCCTGTAACTGCCTGAGATCAAAAAATGAAAAATATACCGCATGACCATTATATGAAATTTCTCGACCCGCGAGTGTACGAGGATACATTGGAATTCCATAACAAGGGTAATTTCATCATCCATGATTGCGTTAAAAATATTTCCCGCCTGCACAATTTGCAATCAAAGCTACTTGCCGACTTGACAGGCAACGAACTACAACTATACCCAGATATGGATATTACAGTCGACGGACCACCGCTAGAAGCTCTGGACGTTACAAGCCAGCTACATAGAGAATCTTCATGCGATTTTTTTGATGGCGGCGCCGCCACATTTGAATCAATAAAGAAGCTTATAAGTCCGTTGTTAAGCAAGGATAAAAAAAACCATAAACGTGGCTACCCAAGCGCAGGCGCCCTGTACCCTGTAGAAGTTTTTATTTGCTCTTTATCGACGTCAAATATATGGCCAAGTCGCGAAAAAATATTGCATCTTCTTCCTAACTCTAGAAAGCTTGAAATACTGCAAGACAGCCATGACATCAACCCCCTGATAGAAGCAATATTGCCAACCGGAAACAATATAGGCAACCCTAGTCACGCCATAATTTACATGATGTATTTGCCGAAGACGTTATTCAAGTATCGCTATCGTGGTTACAGATTAGCCTTAATGGAAACCGGGTCAATGTATATGTTAATCGACCTTCAGTGCAAAACGTTAAAACTAAAAACCCGTCAATGGTCAGGATACACCGACACTATGGTGTGCAAGGCAATGGGGGTGAACCCTACTCTTTTCTATCCTTCATGCGTACAGCTGATAGGAGGCACAAAATGAATATCTTCAGTAAAGATACGAATTCGGCGCTGCCAGGAGAAATTTTTATTCAACCCCCCTGCGTATTTAATTTCCCTTTTTGTGTTGAGGTTGGAGATCAATGGCAAACCGTTGGGTCAGGAGTTGGTAATAGCTCAGGATCAATAACAACTGCCTTGGGAGAGTATTTTGAACGTCGTCATTTTTATTTGGAGGTATTACGTGATTGCTCATCCAGCCTGGAAAAATGCTTGAGACCTGCCGAGGTAAAAAAATTCATAAAAGCCTTTGACCAAACTGCTTCATCGGAAGCGGACCTGAGTAACCTGGCGTGCAGAAAATTTAATATGAGCTCTGTAGTTCGCATTTCTGACTTTTCAAAATGCGCCATACCCACCATCTGCATTTCACTGTCTCATCACGGCAATGAGGACGACAATAGCATTTATCCGAGCAGAGACACTTGTGGGTGTAGTTTTCATAAAAGCTACGAATCTGCCATTTTTGGCTCCATCAAAGAATTATTGGAGCGACAGTTTCTGACTCGGTTCTGGCTAACCAAACAATGCATTGGATTAGTAACTCCCGATCAAATATCAAAAACAATAAAGGCAACATCCGCATATGGCTTATATAACGCCCTCCTGAAGTCTGGAAAGCTCGCAATAATTGATATTTCCGACGACAGCTTTCCTGGCGTATGTTTACTCACCGTTTACGGCAGCGATAATCCGAGTAGAAATGTTCATTATTGCGCAGGAATGTCCTATGCAATAAACCAAACCGCCGCACTGGAAAAATCCATTTTAGAGTTGTGGCAAACGTTTAGATTCATGAACTTGTTCAGAATTTTTCGACAAACCCCAGATTCTCTACAGGACCCATATATTCGTCACTTTATGAAATGTGATACCTACAAAACATTTAAGGAGATAACATCAAACATAAAACCTTCGAACCCCACCTCCAATAAACAGACAGCTTTCGGGTTCGACACACAAGGATTGATACAGGCTTTAAAATCACAAAATATTGAAGCATATCTATATATTAAAACGACCAAAATAGGAAACACCGGCTATACATTTTGCAAATCCGTTTCCCCGTCTTTATTTATGCACATGGACAATTCAAAAAACATAAATCTGATCAACGATTACTCGGCACGTTTTTCAACATCAATTGATAAAGCCCGAAAAGAACAAATGGTTCCATTCCCTTAAGGTTATCAATCATGAAAAATAACTTACATTCGAGAATCTTCACCTTAACAGGCATTTTCATAAAAGAGCAATTCAAAGAACCTATTGCGTTGTTTTGGATAATGCTTTCCCCCTGCGCACTTTTCTATTTCTTCGCAGCTACAAAGCAAGACGCCAACTATTTTCAAAGTGAGTATATTGAGGCATCAGCATGGTTTTATGCATACGTTTCATCAAGCGTAGCGCTATTTGGATTTGCGTTTTATATAATCGGAAGAAGAGAAAGTGGATTTATTCGATCATTCATTTACTCAAAACAGTCAAAAATCATATTTTTGTATTCGCACTTTTTTGCTTACTCATTAATTTCAATTGCGTACTGCTCCATTTTTTACTTGGCAACAAAGATCCCATTTGGTAGCTATGATCTCGAAGAGCTACTGAGGATCACTCTACGCTTTTATACTTGCTTTGTCATGTTTTGCAGCCTTGGCGCCGCATTTACGCTGCTTCCAATCAACTTTCAAAACTCAAATACACTACTGTCAATTTGTTCGTTTTTCATGCTTATCCTGGGAGTACTTGGGGCTAGCAAAACAAATGACATCGTGGACATCATAAACCTTGCAAACCCGCTCACAACTGCAACCAATTTAATGACAAATGACTTGAATCATAATAAGCCAACGGTCGCCATAATAGCATTATTCGCTATTGCATCGGCTTTAGCGCTACTAAAGCACTTAAGAATCAACCCGGTTTGGAGCAGATACTAATGCGTCGATTTAGTGCAAAATTCATTGATTTTTCCTATGACGATAAAGCGATTTTAACCCGAGCATCTCTTGAGATTCCTCAGGGCTCCATCGTAGGCATTCTAGGCCCGAATGGATCAGGAAAGACCACGTTTTTCGATATCGTCTGCGAACTGAAAAAAATAAAATCCGGTTATATTGAAAATGACTTCCCCGACTTCTCTTACCTGTCTCAAATAATCACAACCCCTCCGACTCTGCGCATGCGTGATATCTTCAAAATGGTCATCGCACTATCCTCTGATAAAAAAATGACACAGTCACGAGCTCTGGAAAAGCTAAGTAACTGGAGCCCCTCTATCGTTAGTCGATACAAAGACATATGGAACAAAAAATCGTCATTGTGCAGCTATGGAGAGACACGCTGGTTCTTTGCCCTTTCTCTTCTATCAATTTCCACTGACTTCATTATTCTCGATGAGCCTACTGCCGGTGTAGACCCTGAATTTCGCCATTATATCTGGGAGTGCCTTCATGGCGCGGCTAATGATGGTATGGCGATCCTGGTGTCATCACATAACGTCGATGAAATAGTAAACAACTGTACTTATTTCTACATGATCAGTCAGCAACGCTTTCATCGCTTTGCCAGCGGGTCAGAGTTCATTCAACGCTATCGGGCCAAAACGGTAGATGAAGCATTTATCCGCGCTGTGTCCGAGCCGATATTTGCGGAGCATCCTGGATAAATGAAGCTTGATATGTAACGCAGACAGTAACTGCTACAGATATAAGCCTACCACCCCACCACCACGGAAAGAGCCACCGACGACTATGCCGCCGGTGATCGCCCCGCCCCAGCCCTTCCGTGACCATTAATCAGTTACACAGAACGATGACCGGCGATTGCGGCCTGAAACTTAAGTTTCCACTGAAAAAGGATTCCGCCATGACCTGCGCATCAAGAACCAGACCTGCTTTTTCACCACCGCCAATGGCGAACAGATTCGTCTGTGTCCCGACGTGACCGTCGCAGGCGCGGTGGATGGACGCCGGCACTTGAAGGCCACCAACAGTGATTCGGTGATTTGACCGGGATTGATCAACACCTGTCGTCGCTGTTTCTGTCAGGCCCTCGGGCCCGGCTGCGGCAGGTGCTTCAAGTTGTCGCAGGCCGGGCAAACACCTTCATCTGATCCGCTTTTTAATCCAATACCTGAGTCTGTTATGCAAACAGATCACCGCTCATAGTGCTCATGCCTGATGGAGGCTGATGAGCGAAAGACCATGAGCGAGAGAATCCCCGTCCGAACCGTAGAAACATTCGAGCCTTCGCGTCCAAAGACGAAGGCCAAAACCAGCGACAACCTGATCCACACCCGTAGCTTCACAGGGCTGTTCCGCAACCTGCGCATCAGCGGCGCGGGTTTTCTGTTTTTGCTGTTCTTCGGCACCGTGTGGTTGAACTGGGGCGGTCGCCAGGCGGTGCTCTGGGATCTTTCCGAAAGTAAATTCCACATCTTCGGTGCGACCTTCTGGCCACAGGATTTCATCTTGCTGTCGGCGCTGTTGATCATTGCCGCGTTCGGTCTGTTTGCGATCACCGTGTTCGCGGGGCGGGTCTGGTGCGGCTACACCTGCCCGCAAAGTTCGTGGACCTGGATCTTCATGTGGTGCGAGAAGATCACCGAGGGCGAACGCAACCAGCGGATCAAGTTGCAAGCCGCGCCCTGGGGCCTGAACAAACTGATGCGTCGAGCGGCCAAGCACACCTTGTGGCTGGCCATCAGCCTGCTGACCGGCCTGACCTTCGTCGGCTACTTCACGCCGATCAGGCCGTTGGCCGAAGAGCTGCTGACCTTTCAAATGAGCGGTGTCAGCCTGTTCTGGGTGCTGTTCTTTACCGGCGCCACGTACATCAATGCCGGCTGGCTGCGTGAAGCGGTGTGCATGCACATGTGCCCCTACGCACGGTTCCAGAGCGTGATGTTCGACAAGGACACCCTGACCATTTCCTACGACGTGGCCCGAGGCGAAAACCGTGGCCCGCGCAAACGCGAGGTCAAGCCCGCCGAAGTCGGCCTGGGCGATTGCATCGATTGCCAGCTGTGCGTACAGGTCTGCCCGACCGGCATCGACATTCGCGATGGCTTGCAGATGGAGTGCATCGGTTGCGCCGCCTGCATCGACGCCTGCGACTCGATCATGGACAAGATGGGCTACG
This sequence comes from Pseudomonas sp. Pseusp3, assembly GCF_047304225.1. Classification (NCBI taxonomy): domain Bacteria; kingdom Pseudomonadati; phylum Pseudomonadota; class Gammaproteobacteria; order Pseudomonadales; family Pseudomonadaceae; genus Pseudomonas; species Pseudomonas sp. Pseusp3. The sequence goes on from NZ_JBGLYV010000022.1 coordinate 43,929, forward strand.
CCCGAGGGTTGATCAGCTATACCTCCGAGCACCAGTTGCAGGGTGGCAAGACACACCTGCTACGCCCGCGCCTGATCGGCTACACCGCCGTGCTTGTGGTAATGATCGCCGCGCTGGTGGTGGCGCTGGTGGAGCGGCCGATGGTGTCGCTCGACGTCAGCAAGGACCGCGGTCTGTTCCGCGAGAACAGCCAGGGGCAGATCGAAAACATCTACAGTCTGAAGGTGATCAACAAGACCCAGCAGCGTCAGGACTATCAATTGCAACTGGTCGATGCCGACGGTTTCGAGTTGCAGGGCAAGAACGGGTTGAGCCTGGCAGCGGGCGAGATCGTCGATGTGCCGGTGTCGGTGGTGATGCTCACGGAGCGTCCGGCCAGCAGTTCGCAGAGCCTTGGCTTCAAGGTGGTCGACAGCGATGAGCCTGATGTCTACAGCGTGGCGAAGAGCCGGTTTGTTGCGCCGATGAATCGTTAAGGCTTTAGACTGCGGTGCGCCATTCGCGAGCAAGCCCGCTCCCACATTGGATCTCCAGTGTTCACAAATCCAATGTGGGAGCGGCGGTGCGACGATTCGACTTGCTCGCGAAGAAGTCACCTCGTTTTTTCTGAATGACACCAATCCGGGCTAACGATGAAACGCTACGAAAAATTCGCCGACGACATTGCAGAACTGATCCGCACCGGCGTCCTCGGCCCGGGCCAGCGTGTGCCGTCGGTGCGCTACGCCAGCCAGACCTACGGTGTCAGCCCGTCGACGGTGTTCCAGGCCTACTACCTGCTGGAACGTCGCGGGCTGATCCGCGCCCGTCCGCGCTCCGGCTACTTCGTCAATGCCCATGCACCACGGCCGTTTTCCGAACCGGAGATCAGCAATCAGGTCAACGAGTCCACCGAAGTCGACGTCAGCGAACTGGTGTTCTCGGTACTCGACTCGATCAAGGACCCGAACACCGTGCCCTTCGGCTCGGCGTTCCCCAGCCCGACACTGTTTCCCCTGCAACGCCTGTCGCGCTCCCTGGCCAGCGCCAGCCGCGAAATGGACCCTCGCATGGTCGTCACCGACATGTCGCCGGGCAACCCGCAGCTGCGTCGGCAAATCGCCCTGCGCTACATGGTCGGCGGGCTGATGCTGCCCATGGAAGAACTGCTGATCACCAACGGCGCGCTGGAAGCCCTCAACCTGTGTCTGCAAGCGGTGACGGAGCCTGGCGATCTGGTGGCCATCGAAGCCCCGGCGTTCTATGCCTGCCTGCAAGTGCTTGAACGGCTGAAGCTCAAAGCCGTGGAAATCCCCGTGCACCCGCGCGATGGCATCGACTTGGGCGTGCTCGAACAAACCCTGGAGCGCCACTCGATCAAGGCCTGCTGGTGCATGACCAGCTTCCAGAACCCCATGGGCGCAACCATGCCCGAGGCAAAGAAACAGCAGTTGGTGGAACTGCTGCGCCGCCATCAAGTGCCGCTGATCGAAGATGATGTCTACGCTGAGCTCTATTACGGTCAACAAGCTCCGAAGCCAGCCAAGGCCTTTGATACCGAAGGCCTGGTGATGCATTGCGGCTCGTTCGCCAAGAGCCTGGCCCCCGGTTACCGCATTGGCTGGGTCGCCGCCGGGCGTTATGCGCAGAAAATCGAACGGCTGAAACTCATGACCTCGCTGTGCGCGTCGATGCCGGCACAGGCGGCAATCGCCGATTACCTGCAACACGGGGGCTACGACCGGCACCTGCGCAAACTGCGCCACGCGCTGGAAGACCAACAGAGTGCCATGCTCGCCGCCATCGCCCGGTATTTCCCGGCACAAACGCGGGTAAGCCAGCCAGCGGGCGGGTATTTCTTATGGCTGGAATTGCCGGAGCAGATGGATTCGCTGAAGTTGTTTCAGATGGCTCTGGCACAAGGCATCAGCATCGCTCCGGGGCCGATCTTTTCCCCGGCGCAGCGGTTCAGGAATTGTATTCGGTTGAACTACGGGAGCCCGTGGACTGAAGACTCAGAGAAGGCGATGGAGACGTTGGGGCGGATTGTGCGGTCGTTTTGATGAGTTTAGTTGGGGATCAAGTTTCAACAGATGTTGAACCAGACGAATGACAGCCAAACCTGTCATATATGACAGTAGACGCACTGGCTTTTTGATTATTTACTGATGACGACACTCAGAACGCTACAACTTAACGTCAAGTTAGCATAACTAGTTCTGCATCTCAGCCAGTTACAATCAGGGGCTAAAAAATGAGCAAAGCACGCAAGACACTAATTGACAAAACCGACTTTCAGGACGAACAGTACAATGGATGGTCGTTTGCGCAAGGCAACAAAGTACTTGAGTCCGAGGGCTCCAATTTTTTCATTACTAATCTTTTGTTTCCGGCGCAGCAAAATCTTCAAATCACCAAACAATATGACCAGGATTTTGCAGGCACATATGAAATCACATTTAAGCTATTCATTTCCAGCGATATAAAAAATCCAAGTCTAAATGTATGGCTATTCGGGCAAAATGAAATCCCTAACGAAAAAGTAACTACTGGAAAATGGATTGCATGTAAAAAAACCTTGAAGGCTGAGAAACCAGACCTGAACAAGCTACATATTCTAGTAAACGGCACGTACCCAGATGGTGTAGGAAGAGCAAAATTCGACAACATCACCATCTACAAGTTGTAAAACGAACGGCAGTCAACAGTTGTTCCCACCACGTGGGAACAACTGTTGACTGCTCTCGGGGATAAGCGCCCACCGCCTGAATCAACAAACGTCCCGATCGATGGAGCTATTGCCGACTACCTGTAACACGGGAGCTACGACCGGCTTCTGCGCAAACCGCGTCACGCGCTGGAAGACCAGCAAAGCGCCATGCTCGCCGCCATAGCCCGGTATTTCCCGGCACAGACACGGGTCAGCCAGCCGGCAGGCGGGTACTATTTATGGCTGGAATTGCCGGAGCAGATGGATTCGCTGAAGTTGTTTCAGATGGCACTGGCGCAAGGCATCAGCATTGCACCGGGGCCGATCTTTTCCCCGGCGCAGCGGTTCCGGAATTGTATTCGGTTGAATTACGGCAGCCCGTGGGATGAGGCTGCGGAAAAGGCGATGGAGACGTTGGGGCGGATTGTGCGGTCGTTTTGATAGTTGGATGTTGCCTGCACTATTGCCTTCGCGAGCAAGCCCGCTCCCACAGGTATTGCATTGTCCATGTGGGAGCGGGCTTGCTCGCGAAGAGGCCAGAACCGACAACGCAAACCTCAGGTCAACGCCCACCACCTAGATCGACAAACGTCCCCGTCGCATAAGAAGCCTTGTCCGACAGCAACCACACAATCGCCTCCGCCACTTCATCCGGCCGCCCGCCCCGCGCCATCGGAATCGCCGATTCCAGTTTGCTGACCCGATCCGGGTCACCGCTCAAGGCATGGAAATCGGTATGGATGTAGCCGGGGCGCACGGCGTTGACGCGAATCCCCTCGCCCGCCACTTCCTTGGACAGGCCGATGGTGAAGGTGTCCAGCGCGCCTTTGGAGGCGGCGTAGTCGACATACTCGTTGGGTGAGCCCAGACGCGCGGCCACCGAGGACACGTTGACGATGCTGCCGCCCTGCCCGCCATGTTTGGGCGACATGCGCAGGATCGCGTGCTTGGCACAGAGGATCGGCGCCAGAACGTTGGTTTTCATGATTTTGAGAATGCGGAACTCGGACATTTCGTCGACCCGGGACTTTTGTCCGACGGTGCCGGCGTTGTTCACCAGCGCGGTGACCCGGCCCAGTTCACTGTCTACCCGATTGAACAGCGCGATGACTTCGTCTTCGATGCTGACGTCGGCCCGAACTGCAATGGCTTGCGCACCGAGGGCGCGGACTTGCTCCAGCACGCCGAGTGCAGCCTGTTCATCAGCCTGGTAGTTGATGCAGATCCGATAGCCCTGCGCGGCGGCCAACAGGGCGGTGGCGGCACCAATGCCGCGGCTGCCGCCAGTGATGACGATGACTTTGTCCATGCGAGCTTTCCCCCAATTCAAAGCTTAAGCGGTCGGGGCAAGAATAACCGCCATTGGCGGTTTTTGCATGGCTACACATCAGCTGTCATGTCAACGACATCTGGCGCTCGGCACCGGCTTTCAACTGCTCGACCAATTGCTCCCCGCGATGGATTTCCACCATGAAACCTGCAGCCGGCAGCGGATGCCCCAGCAGGTAACCCTGCAACGAATCGCAACCGAGTTGCGTCAGGAAATCCTGCTGCACACCCGTCTCCACACCTTCAGCGACGATGCGCAGCCCCAGCGCCTGGCCAAGGGCCACGATGGCCGAAACGATGGCGGCGTCATCGCTGTCGCGCTCCAGGTCGCGGACAAAACCGCGGTCGATCTTCAGCTCGTTGGCCGGCAGGCGCTTGAGGTACATCAGGCTCGAATAGCCAGTGCCAAAATCGTCGATGGACAGGTCGACGCCCATTTCCGACAGCTCCTGAAGCACCGTCATGCTCGCATCGGCATCACTCATGGCGGTGGTTTCAGTGATTTCCAGGGTCAGGCTATTGGCCGGCAAATGATGAGTCGCCAGGGCCTTGGCGACACTCTGGACCAGCCCGGAATGACAGAACTGAATGGCCGATAGGTTCACCGCGATGCGCCAATCGGTGTAGCCCAGCACGTACCACTCGCGCATCTGCCGGCACGCTTCATTGAGCACCCACTCGCCGATCGGAATGATCAGCCCGGTCTTTTCCGCCAGCTCGATGAATTTGTCCGGCAACAGCATCCCGTGCGTCGGATGCTCCCAGCGCAGCAAGGCTTCGGCGCCCACCGGCCGGCCATTGGCAGCGTCGAACTTGGGCTGGTAATGCAGGCTGAACTCCTGATGTTCCACGGCGTTGCGCAAGTCCTGCAGCAATTGCAGCTGTTTGCGGGCATTGCTGTTCATCGAGACATCGAAAAAGCTGTAGCCGTTTTTGCCCGCCCCCTTGGCGTGATACATCGCCGCGTCGGCGTTCATCAGCAATTCGTCGGCGGACTGCCCGTTACCCGGGTAGAGCGCAATGCCGACGCTGGCTGAAATGTGCAAATCATGTTCGGCAACCCGGAACACACCCGCAATCAACCCAACCTGACGGGCCGCGAGGTTCAGGGCGTCGATCTGCTCGCTCAATTGCACCAGCAACACGAACTCGTCGCCGCCGATCCGCGCCAGGGTGTCCTGGCTGCGCAAGTCTTCGCGCAGGCGCTGGGCCACTTCGCGCAACAGCAGATCACCCATGTGGTGGCCAAAGGCATCGTTGACCGGTTTGAAGCCGTCCAGATCGATGAACATCAGGGCAAAGCAGCCACCCTCTTCCCGGACTCGCGACATCGCCTGATCGATTCGATCGGCGAGCAGCATCCGGTTCGGCAACCCGGTCAGGGTGTCGTGCAGGGCCAGTTGGGTCAGTTCCCGGTTGGCCTCCGTCAGCGACTGCGCCAGGCTCGCGGTGCGGGCTTCCAGGCGAGCATCGAGGATCGAGGTCAGCAAGGCAATGCTCAGCACCGCCAGCGTGGTGACCAGCACCAGGTTGTCCAGGCCATTGCCGGTCAGGCCATTGACTGCCGCCCCGCAAAAACTGCCATCGGCAAAGCGTGCGGCGGCCATCCCGGTGTAGTGCATGCCGACGATGGCGACACCCATGATCACGGCGGCCCCGCCACGGATCAGTCGGACATAAGGCGTGTGCTGGCGCAAATGGAATGCGATCCACAATGCCGCGCCCGATGCACCGACCGCGATCAGAAGCGAGGCGCCAAATAGCGTCGGATCGTAGTCGATGCCCGGTTGCATGCGCATGGCGGCCATGCCGGTGTAGTGCATCGCGCTGATGCCGGCGCCCATGACCAACGCGCCAAAGGCCAGTTGCCAGGCCGGCAATTGCGGTTGGCTGACCAGCCACAGCGCAAAACCACTGGAGAGTACTCCGATCAGCAGCGACAACAGGGTGATCGCGCCGTCGTACCCCAGGTCGATCGGCAACTTGAACGCGAGCATGCCGATAAAGTGCATCGACCAGATGCCGATGCCCATGGCAACGGCCCCGCCTGCGGTCCACAAATGCACGGCGCGGCCTTTGGCCGTGGCAATGCGTCCGGTCAGGTCGAGTGCGGTGTATGAGGCGAGAATCGCTACGCAGAGGGAAATGATGACCAGGGTGGGGGAATAGCTACCGATGAGCATGGGGACTTCTCGCGAATGCCCCCTTTAATGGTATTGATTCTCGCTGGGGGGCAAATGCGGCGATTGTACTGATTCCGATTGAGAACGCACTCACAAAATTAGCAAAAGGCCATCAGCCCGATGAAACGCTTGTTTTAAGGTTAAACATTAACTCTAATCGAGCGAAAAACCCTGTAGGAGCTGGCTTGCCAGCGAAGAGGTCATCAGGTCCAGCATTGTTGTCGCCTGACACACTGCCTTCGCTGGCAAGCCAGCTCCTACAGGGATTGCAGCGTTCAACGACGACGCTACTGGCTATCGCTCACCTGAAGCTGCCCGTCCCAACCACCCCCCAACGCGGCAATCAATTGCACGCTGGCAATCAGGCGGCTTTGCAACAGGTCCAGGTTGCTGCGCTCATTGCTCAGCGCCGCCGCCTGGGTCACCACCACATCGATGTATGCGATCAAACCGGCCTTGTACTGGTTCTGGGTCAGGCGCAGCGATTCACGGGCGGCGTCCAGTGCCTGTTGGCGCACCACGGCTTCGTCCTGAAGCACCTTGAGCTGCACCAGGAAGTTTTCCACTTCGCGGAATCCATCCAGCACGGTCTGGCGGTACTTGGCCACCGTTTCGTCATAGGCCGCCTCACTGCGGTCGACCTCTGCCGAGCGCTGTCCGCCGTCGAACAGGGTCATGGCCAACTGCGGCCCAACCGACCAGAAACGGTTCGGCAGGCTGATCCAGTTGGCATAGGTACTGCTGCTGTAACCTCCGTTCATGTTCAATGTCAGGTCAGGGTAATAGGCGGCCTTGGCCACACCGATGTTGGCATTGGCGGCCATCACCGAGCGCTCGGCGGAAGCGATGTCCGGGCGACGCTCCAGCAACTGCGAAGGCAGCGCTGGCGGTACTTGCGGCAACTGCGGAATGTCCTGGCTTTCCGCCAGGCTGAACTCCGCTGGCGGCAAGCCGATCAACACGGCGATGGCGTTCTCGAACTGGGCGCGTTGCCAGATCAGGTCGACCATATCCGCTTCGGTGCTCTTGAGCTGCGTCTGGGCCTGGGCCACCGCGTCCTTGCCGGATACGCCGGCACGGTACTGGTTCTCGGTCATCTTCAGCGATCGCTGATAAGCCTCGACCGTGTCCTGGAGCAGGCGCTTCTGGCCATCGATCACGCGCAATTGCAGGTAGTTCTGCACCAGTTCCGACTGCTGGCTCAGGCGCATCGCCGCCAGATCGGCAAAGCTGGCCTGGGCATTCGCGGTATCGGCTTCGAGGCCGCGGCGCAGCTTGCCCCATACATCGGCCTCCCAACTGACACCCACCTGCGCCGAGTAGGTGTTGCGAATACCGCTGGATGAACTGCTCAGACTGGAGCTGCTGCTGCCGGTGCCCTGGCTTGAACGGTTCTTGCTGACGTTCAGGTCGACCGTCGGGAAAAACGCCCCGCGAGCGCTGCGTACCAAGGCCTGGGCCTGCCGGTACTGCGCTTCGGACTGGGCGACGGTCTGGTTGGAACTGTTGAGTTTTTCGATCAGGTCATTGAGCTGCCGGTCGCCATACAACTCCCACCACGCGCCGCGCGCCAGGGCATCGCTCGGGTTGGCCTGGCGCCAGCCCTCTGCAGCCTTGTACTGCGCCGGCTCAGCGGTTTGCGGGCGCTGGTAATCCGGGCCGATGGCGCAGGCACTGAGCATCGCCACACACAGTGACAGGCTCAACAGACGCGAGCCCCGGGCCGTGATCAGCGGTGCAGCCAGGTTGAAAAGCGAACGTTCAGTCATAGCGGAGTTTCCAGAGCGGCATCGGTACGCACCCCACGCCATTTATTGAAGCGATGGCGCAGTTTGTCGAGATAGAGGTAAACCACCGGGGTGGTGTAAAGCGTCAGCACCTGGCTGAAGATCAGCCCGCCAATGATGGTCAGGCCCAGCGGCTGGCGCATTTCCGCCCCTTCGGCGCGGCTCAGCAACAACGGCAAGGCACCGAGGATCGCCGCCAGGGTGGTCATCAGGATAGGTCGCAAACGTTGCAGGCAGGCGTTGCGAATCGACTCCAGCGGCGCCATGCCCTGTTGACGCTCCAGTTGCAACGCCAGGTCAATCATCAAAATGGCGTTTTTCTTCACCACGCCGATCAACAGAAACAGCCCGAGCAAGGAAATCAGGCTGAACTCGCCGCCCAGCGCATAGATCGACAGCAACGCGCCGACCCCGGCCGACGGCAACGTGGACAGGATGGTCAGCGGATGAATGTAGCTTTCGTACAGCACACCCAGCACCAGATACACCGCCACCAGCGCCCCCAGAATCATCCACGGCTGACTTTTCTGAGTCGCTGCGAAAGCGTCGGCGGTGCCGGCCATTTTCGCGATCACGTCTTCCGGCAGGCCGACCTTGGCAATCGCCCGCTCGATGGCGGCACCGCCCTGCTCCACGGTCACGCCTTCGGCCATGTCGAAGGCAATGCTTTCCGAAGCAAACTGGCCTTCATGGCTGACCCGGTCGTTTTCCAGACTGTTCTCGTAATGCGCGATGGTCGACAGCGGGATCCGCGCGCCGTCAGCGGTGATCACCTGGACCTGCTTGAGGGTGATCGGGTCCTGGGCGTACTTCGGGTTGACCTCCATCACCACCTGATACTGGTTGAGGCTGTCGTAGATGGTCGAAATCTGCCGCTGGCTGTAGGCGTTGTTCAGCACCGCCGTGACCATCTCCATGTCGACACCGAGGCGCTTGGCCTGGTCACGGTCGACGATCAGGGTCACCTGCCGGGCGCCCCGGCCTTCCCGTGCATCGATCGCCGTCAGCTCCGGCAAGGCCCTGAGCGCGGTGACGACTTTCGGATACCACTCGCGCAACGCCCCGAGATCCCCGCTTTGCAGGATGTACGAGTATTGCGAGGTGGTCTGTTCACGACCGCCACCGAATTGCAGGTCCTGGTCCGCCATGAGCATCAGTTGTGCACCGGGGACCTTGGGCATTTCCTTGCGCAGGCGTTCGATGACTTTCTGCGCGGAAATGTTGCGTTCCTTGATCGGCTTCAGGCGCACCAGCATGAAGGCGTTGTTGGTGCCGTTGGTGCCGCCGATGAACCCGGCGACGCTTTCTACCGCCTCATCCTTCAACACGGCCCGGCGGAAAATCTCCATCTTCGGCTGCATCACACTGAACGACAGGCCGTCGTCGCCGCGCACGAAACCGATCAGTTGGCCGGTATCTTGTTGCGGTAAAAACGTTTTAGGAACAACAATATACAGCGCAATGTTCACACCAATTGTCACGAATAGACTGAGCAAGGTCAGACGCTTGTGGCGCAGCACCCAGTCGAGGCTGGTGGCGTATTTGCCGACCATCCAGTCGTTGCTTCGCTGGCTCCAGCGTTGCAGGCGGTTCTCTTGCCCGGGCGTATGTGGCTTGAGCCAGCGTGCGCAGAGCATCGGGGTCAGGGTCAGCGAGACCAGCAGCGAGACCACGATGGCCGCCGCCAGGGTGATGGAGAATTCGCGGAACAGGCTTTCAATGATCCCGCCCATGAACAGGATCGACAGGAACACCGCCACCAGCGATACGTTCATCGACAACAAGGTAAAACCGACTTCCTGGGCACCGAGGTACGCGGCCCTCATCGGTCGTACGCCTTTGTCGATGTGCCGGGAGATGTTCTCCAGCACCACGATGGCATCGTCCACCACCAGCCCGGTGGCCAGAATCAGCGCCATCAGCGACAGGTTGTTCAGCGAAAACCCGTAGAGGTACATCACCGCAAAGGTGCCGACCAGCGACACCGGCACAGCCAGGGTCGGGATCAACGAGGCGCGGAAGTTACCGAGGAACAGGAACACCACCAGAATCACCAGCGCCACGGCGATCAGCAGGGTCATTTCCGCTTCGTGCAGCGTGGCCTTGATGACGGGCGAGCGGTCCATGGCCAGGTTCAGCTTGACGCTGGCCGGCAGCACCGCCTGCAACGCCGGCAACTGAGCCTTGATCTCGTTGACCGTCTCGATGATGTTGGCGCCGGCCTGCCGGTTGATCACCAGCAGCACGGCCGCATCGTCGTTGAAGAAACCGCTGTTGTAGCGGTCCTCGACGCCATCGCTGACCTTCGCCACATCCTTCAGGCGCAGGGCCGCGCCGCCGTTGTAGTGGATGATCAGCGATTCGTAGTCCTTGGCTTTTTCCAACTGGTCGTTGGCCTGGACCTGCCACAGTCGTTGATCGTCTTCCACCGAGCCCTTGGGCCGGCGCACATTGGCATTGGCGATGGTGTTGCGCACATCGTCCAGGGCCACGCCGTACTGGTTCAGCGACTGCGGTTCGAGCTCGATACGTACTGCCGGCAGGGAACTGCCGCCGATCTGCACCTCGCCGACGCCCTGCACCTGGGACAGGCTCTGGGACAAAATCGTCGAGGCCAGGTCATAGAGCTGGCCCTTTTCCAGCACATCCGAGGTCAGCGACAGCACCATGATTGGCGCCTGGGACGGGTTGACCTTCTTGTAGGTGGGCATGCTGCGCATCCCGCTCGGCAGCAGGTTGCGCGAGGCGTTGATGGCCGCCTGCACTTCCCGCGCCGCGCCGTTGATGTCGCGGTCCAGGTCGAATTGCAGGATCACCCGGGTCGAACCCTGGCTGGAACGGCTGCTCATGGTGTTGACCCCGGCGATGACGCCGAAAGAGCGTTCCAGCGGCGTGGCCACCGTCGACGCCATCACCTCGGGGCTGGCCCCGGGCAGGCTGGCCTGGACCACGATCACCGGAAAGTCCATCTGTGGCAACGGCGACACGGGCAACAGGCCGAAACTCACGCCGCCCAGCAACATGATCGCCAGGCTCAGCAGCATGGTCGCGACCGGGCGCTTGATGAAAGGTCCGGAAAGATTCATCGATGATTGCCCCCGGCACCAACCCACGAGCCCTGCTGCCCCCCTGTGGGAGCGGGCTTGCTCGCGAAGAGAGCCTTGCATTCAACATCCCTGTCGACTGACCGGACGCCTTCGCGAGCAAGCCCGCTCCCACAGATCATGCATGCCGTCATACCGCCGTCTCCTGAGCGCCCGTCTTGCCAAAGCGCCGACCGAGACGGTCGAAGTACAGGTAGATCACAGGCGTGGTGAACAGCGTCAGAACCTGGCTGAGCAACAGGCCGCCGACCATCACCAGACCCAGCGGCTGGCGCAGTTCCGCGCCGGATCCGGTGGCCAGCATCAACGGCACGGCACCGAACAAGGCTGCCAGGGTGGTCATCAGGATCGGCCGGAAACGCAGCAAAGCCGCCTGGTAGATCGCCGTCTGCGGGTCCATGCCCTGATTGCGCTCGGCGTCGAGGGCGAAGTCGATCATCATGATCGCGTTCTTCTTCACGATGCCGATCAGCAGAATGATGCCGATGATCGCGATCATGCCCAGGTCATTGCCGCTCAGGATCAACGCCAGCAAGGCGCCCACCGCTGCCGAAGGCAAGGTCGACAGAATGGTGATCGGGTGGATGTAGCTCTCATAGAGCACCCCCAGCACGATGTACATGGTCACCACCGCCGCCAGAATCAGCAAAAGCGTGCTCGACAACGAGGCCTGGAACGCCTGCGCCGCGCCCTGGAACTGGGTCTGCACGCCAATCGGCATGCCGATGTCCCTCTGCACCTGCTCGATGATCTGCACCGCATGCCCCAGCGCCACGCCGGGTGCCAGGTTGAACGACATCATCACCGCCGGGAACTGGCCGATGTGGGTGATCGCCAGTTGCGCCTGGCGCTCCTCGATATGCGCCAGGCTGGACAACCGCACCTGACCGCCATCGGTGGTCTTGACGTGAATCTGGTTCAACGCATCCGGGCCGATCTTCTCGCCGGACTGCGATTGCAGCACCACGCGGTACTGGCTGGCCTGGGTGTAGATGGTGGATATCTGCCGTTGGCCGAAGGCGTCGTACAAGGCATCGGTGATATTCGACACCGACACCCCGACCCGCGACGCCGCATCGCGGTCGATCACCAGATAGACCTGCAAGCCCTTGTCCTGCAAATCGCTGGCAACGTCGGTCAGTTCGGGCCGGTCGGCCAAGGCTTCGACCAGACGCCCGCTCCACAGGCTCAGCAACTCCGAATCCGGCGACGACATGCTGAACTGGTACTGCGTGCGGCTGACCCGGTCTTCAATGGTCAGGTCCTGCACCGGCTGCATGAACAGGCGGATGCCCACCAGTTTGTCCAGCTCCGGTTGCAAGCGGGCAATCACTTGCGTTGCGCTCAGGTCGCGGTCGTGGTGCGACTTGAGGTTGATCAGCAACCGACCGCTGTTGAGGGTCGAATTGTCGCCATCCACGCCAATGTAGGAGGACAGGCTCTCGACGGCCGGGTCGGCCAGAATGACCTTGGCCAGTTCCTGCTGGCGCTCGCTCATGGCCGCGAAGGAAATCGATTGCGGGGCTTCGGAAATGCCCTGGATAACGCCGGTGTCCTGCACCGGGAAGAACCCCTTGGGCACCGCCAGGTACAGGAGTACCGTCAGCACCAAAGTGCCAACGGCCACCATCAAGGTCAGCGGCTGGTGCTTGAGCACCCACTGCAACTTGCGCCCGTAGGCGGCGATCATCCAGTCGATGAACGCACCGCTGGCACGGTAGAAACGGCCCTGCTCGGCTTCTTCAGGTTCACGCTTGAGCAACCGCGCGCACATCATCGGCGTCAGGGTCAGGGAAACCACCAGGGAAATCAGGATTGCCACCGCGAGTGTGATGGCGAACTCGCGGAACAACCGCCCGACCACATCCGCCATGAACAGCAGCGGGATCAGCACCGCAATCAATGACAACGTCAGGGAGATCAAGGTGAAACCGATCTGCTTGGCGCCCTTGAGCGCCGCGTTCAGCGGACTGTCGCCCTCCTCGATATAACGCGCAATGTTCTCCAGCATGACGATCGCATCGTCCACCACGAAACCGGTGGCGATGGTCAGGGCCATCAGGGTCAGGTTATTGACCGAGAACCCTGCCAGGTACATCACGCCGAACGTACCGATCAGCGACAGCGGCACGGCCACCGACGGAATGATCGTGGCGCTGGCGCGACGCAGGAACAGGAAGGTGACCATGACCACCAGGGCGATGGCGATCAGCAACTCGTGCTGCACGTCCTTGACCGAGGCGCGGATGGTCTGGGTACGGTCGGTCAGCACCACCACATCGAGGCCGGCCGGCAGGTTATCGGTGATGCTCGGCAGCAGGGCCTTGATCCGGTCCACCACCTCGATCACGTTGGCGCCGGGCTGACGCTGGATGTTCAGCAGTACCGCCTGGTTCTCGTTGGCCCACGCAGCGAGCCGCTCGTTCTCGGCGCCGTCGACGATTTCCGCGACGTCCTTGAGCCGCAACGGCGCGCCGTTGGCGTAGGCCAGAATCAGGTTGGCGTAGTCCTTGGGCGACGTCAGCTGATCGTTGGCATCGAGCATCGAGACCCGGGTCGGGCCGTCGAAGTTGCCTTTGGGCTGGTTGACGTTGGACGCGCCGATCAGCGTGCGCACATCCGACAGGTTCAAGCCGTTGGCCGCCAGGGCCTCGGGGTTGACCTTGATCCGCACGGCCTGGCGCTGGCCGCCGGCAATGCTGACCATGCCGACACCGCTGATCTGCGCGATTTTCTGCGCCATGCGCGTATCGACCAGATCGTTGAGTTTGGGCAGCAGCATGGTCCTGGAGGTGATGGCCAGCGTCAGCACCGGTGTATCGGCCGGGTTGACCTTGTTGTACACCGGCGGTGCCGGCAAGTCCTTGGGCAACAGGTTGGTGGCGGCGTTGATCGCGGCTTGCACCTGTTGCTCGGCGACGTCCATGTTGATGTCGAGGCTGAAACGCAGGGTCAGCACCGAGGCACCGCCCGAACTGGTCGAGGCCATTTGCGTCAGGCCGGGCATCTGCCCGAACTGCCGTTCAAGCGGCGCGGTTACCGCGCTGGTCATGACATCCGGACTGGCGCCGGGATACAGGGTCATGACACGAATGGTCGGGTAATCGACCTGAGGCAGCGCCGAAACCGGCAGCAGCCGATAAGCGATCACACCGGCCAGAATAATGGCCAGCATGCTCAGCGTGGTGGCTACCGGGCGAAGGATGAACAGCCGCGAGAGATTCATGCGCCGCCCTTTTTCGCCTTGTCAGTGGTCGCGGGCTCAGCCGCGTCGGCCGCCGACTTGCCTTGCAGGTTTTCGGTCGGTGTGGCCGGCACATCCTGACTGTCGTTGACCACCTCCACGTCACTGCCGTCCTTCAGGCGGTCGGTACCTTCCAGAACAACCCGGTCACCCGCCGACAGGCCTTCGGTGACCACAGTGTTCAGGCCATCGCTGGCGCCGACTTTCAACTGACGGATCTTGACCTTCTTGTCACCGTCCAGGGCATAGACGAACGTGCCGTTGGTGCCGAACTGGATCGCGGCGGAAGGCGCGAGCACTACGCCTTTTAGGGTGTCGGCCAACAGGCGCACGTTGACGAACTGGTTGGGGAATAGCGACTGATCGCGGTTCTCGTAGCGGGCCTTGAATTTCAGGGTGCCGGTGGTGACGTCGATCTGGTTATCCAGGCTCTGCAGCACGCCAGTGGCCTGTAATTTGGTATCACCGCGATCCCAGGCTTCAGCTGGCAATTTGGCGCCGCTGCGATAACGGGCAAGCACGGTGTCGAGGCTGTTTTCCGGGAGGGTGAAGGCCACGCTGATCGGCTGGGTCTGGGTGATGATCGCCAATGCGGTGGTGTCGTTGGCGGCTACCAGGTTGCCGACGTCCAGTTGACGCAGGCCGACGCGACCGGTGATCGGTGCGCGGATCCTGGTGAATTCGAGGTTGAGCCTGGCGTCGTTGACCGCTGCCTGATTGGTCTTGACCGTGCCCTGGAACTGACCGACCAGTGCTTCGGCGGTGTCCAGGGTCTGTTTGGCAATACTGTCTTCGCGGTACAGGCCGCGATAGCGCTCGACGTCGACCTGGGCGTTTTTCAACTGCGCCTGATTCTGCAGCAAGGTGCCTTCGGCCTGAAGCAAGGCGTTCTGGTAAGGACGCGGGTCGATTTCCGCCAACAGATCGCCAGCCTTGACCATCTGCCCTTCTTCGAAATAGATCTTGACCAACTCACCGCCGACGCGGCTGCGGACATTGATGGTGTTGAGCGCCGTGACCGTGCCCAGCGCCTTGAAATACAGCGGGAAGTCACCGGTGACTGCCGGAGCCACTCGCACCGGCACCGGCCCGGACGCCCCGCCGAAACCCGGACGCATCCCCCCCGATCGACCGGTATGCCCGGCGACGGCTTTCTGCCCCGCTGCCTCCTTGGGTGCAGCGCTGCCGGGCCAGAATTTCCAGCACAAGGCGGCGATGACCAACAGGACAAGCAGGCCGAACAGCCAGCGACGGGGACTACGGGAAGCGGAGGATTGCATTGAGTGACCAACCATTGGGCGCGTGGGCTTTTTTACATGAGACTGAACGATAAGCACTGGCGGGTTTTAAGCAAAGCGCCTTTACCGGCAATTTACCTTTGGCTTACGTAGCAGGAGATATATCCAAGACACTGAAACACAAATGAAAACGGCCTGGACAGGGCCAGGCCGTTAAACATTGTAAAGCCAGGCTTACTTCAGAACGGCAAGTGCCGCTTCGTAGTTCGGCTCGTCAGCGATTTCGCCAACCAGTTCGCTGTGCAGCACGTTGTCGTTTTCGTCCAGCACTACCACGGCACGAGCGGTCAGGCCTTTGAGCGGGCCGTCAGCGATAGCCACGCCGTAGTTCTGGATGAACTCGGCACCGCGCAGGGTCGACAGGTTCTGTACGTTTTCCAGGCCTTCGGCACCGCAGAAGCGCGCCTGGGCGAACGGCAGGTCAGCGGAGATGCACAGTACAACGGTATTGGCGACGTCATTGGCCTGGGCGTTGAACTGGCGTACAGACTTGGCGCAGGTCGGGGTGTCAACGCTTGGGAAGATGTTCAGCACTTTGCGCTTGCCGGCAAAGTCTTTCAGGGTGACGTCGGACAGATTGCCGGCAACCAGGGAAAAGGCTGGCGCCTTGGAACCGGCTTGTGGCAGTTGGCCGTTGACTTGAACCGGAGTGCCTTTGAGAGTGACTTGAGCCATGAACGGAGTCCTTCTGAACGTTGTTGTAGAGAGTTTTGACGAGGCCGAAGTTAACCACGAAATTGTCCGACGACCTATGGTCAAACATAAATTGTCATGTATCGGCACACAAAATTGGATACATGTGCCCTCCCACACACCACAAGACACTGTGGCAGAGGCGTTATCTGAGTAGCCGCAACATATTGCAATGGCGCGCCTCGAAAATCCGGCGCATATAGCCATTGACCAGCAACCACTCCACTGGCGCGCCGCCAATCGCCGAATACGTCACCCGATCGGTGTATAGCGTACCGCCCTCTCCCGCCGCGACCCGATGTTCATGACGAAAGGCGCGCATCGGCCCGTTGAGCATTTCGTCGATGAAATGCCACTCACCGACCTCACGGATCACCACCGTCCAGTTCGACGGAATAACGTTGAACATCCAGTGCCTGAAACGAAACTGTCGACCGGCTTCGATGCGCAGGTTGTTCAGGTCGATTTCGCCCAGCGGCGTGATGCGTTCGGGGAAGATTTTCGGGAAATTCACGCCTTCGAGGCAGAAGTCGAGGACTTGCTCAGGTGAGCGGTTGGGGATGAGAGTCGTGAGTTCCAGGACAGGCATGGGCGGTGGCAATCCATTGGCCGGGGACCCGCAGGCTACCATCTCACCAAAGCCCCATGCATCCCCTTGGGCTATCAGAAAACTTGTTGCGATTTTCTTTTAGAGAATTGTCGATTCAGACGCTGATCATTCGACTATCAAGTAACTCACTTACCCCCCAATGGAGAAAAGCCATGCGATTCATGATCATCATCAAAGCCAGCCAGGATTCCGAAGCCGGAATAATGCCCAGCCAGGAACTGCTGACCGCCATGGGCAATTACAACGAGGAGCTGGCCAAGGCCGGCATCCTCCTCGCCGGTGAAGGCCTGCACCCCAGCAGCAAAGGCGCCCGCGTGCGCTTCTCCGGCGACAAGCGCACGGTGATTGACGGCCCGTTCATCGAAACCAGGGAGCTGATCGCCGGCTTCTGGCTATGGCAGGTGAAATCGAAAGAAGAAGCCATCGAATGGGTCAAGCGCTGCCCCAACCCGATGCCGGGTACCGAAGCCGAGATCGAGATTCGCCAGGTGTTTGAAATGGAAGATTTTGGTGCCGAGCTCACCCCGGAGCTACGTGAACAGGAAGAACGAGCGTTCGGCCTGGGGAAGAAATGCTGATTGGCGAATCCCCGCCGGGGATTGAGACTTCACCCTGAATCCTGCAAAACCCGCCGTTCATGCTTGCGCAGATGGCGGGTTTTTTATTACAGCAGCAATCCCCTCCCGGTCTGCCTGACCTGCCACCAGGGCAAGGCCGGCGATAAGGTCACCGAGCAGTTCAAGCTGTGGAACACGTGACGAGGCGTGCGCAGAACTGGAACGGCTGTTGAAAGAACAACCGGCCAACCGCAATGTTTAGATTTTTAGTGATATCACAACGCCATCAGTGATAAGGTTCGCGTCGCTTGAAAAACCTCCCCCCATTACATTTCGAGGCGACATGAAGCACGCCTCGGCCAATGACGGCAAAGACCGGTCTCAAGGATCTACCATGGAAGCTCTTCGCAAGCTGTTCACCATTACAGCCCTGACCACAGCACTCCTGACTTCGGGCTGTGCAAGCATCGTCGGTGACAGCAAATACCCGGTGAACGTATCGAGTACGCCTAGCGGCGCCAACTTCACCATTACCAACAAAGCCGGTGTCGTCGTACATAACGGCTCCACGCCCAACACCGTGACACTGCCTTCCGGTCGTGGCTACTTCAAGGGTGAGGCCTACACCATCACCTTCAAGAAAGAGGGTTATGCCGATACCAGTACCACTCTGGATACCAGCATGAGCGGCTGGTACTGGGGCAACCTCCTGATTGGCGGGTTGATCGGCATGCTGGTAGTCGATCCAATGACCGGCGCAATGTACAAACTTCCCGAAAATGCCGCGGGTAACCTCGGCAGTCCGTTGGCCGGCGAAGCTCCAAAAAACCTGACACTGCTGGAAATCGATCAGCTGTCGCCTACCCAGCGCGCGACGCTGGTTCGCATCAACTGACAGCACCCGGCGCATTCCGCCGTTCGGGATGCGCCCTTTTCCGGATGATCTAGCCGCGCCGCCGAAACAACGGCCGCGGCTCAATCACCGAACGCCCGTACAGCACGCTCATCCCCGCCAGTCCCTTCAATGCATCTTCTGCGGATTTGTCTTCACGCACGGCAAAGCTGTCGAAACCGCATTGGCGCATGTGGCTGAGTTGATCGCGCAAGACATCGCCGATGGCGCGCAACTCACCGGTCCAGCCCAGTCGTGTGCGCAGCAGATACGCCTGGCTGTAACCGCGCCCGTCGCGAAAGCTCGGAAAATCCAGGGCAATCAGTGGCAATTGATCAAACCAGGGCTTGAGGATTTCCACCTCGTCGTCCGGCCCCAGCCACACCGCATTTCGCTGTGGACTTTCCAGCCAGCGGGCCAGCGGCAGGATCGCCTTGCCCACTGGCGATGGCGGTGCCAGATCCCGAACCAGCATCCACGGGTCATCCGCATCGATGCGCGCCTCACCTTTTTCCAGCCGCAACAGATTGTTCACGCCAAAACCTCCACCGCTTGCGGATAAACCGCCTCCTTGAACGGCTCCAGGCCGATACGCTGCAACGTGTCGACCAATACTTCCTCGCTCTCGCGATAGCGCACGAAGGTGTCGACAATGCGCTCGATCACCTCGGGCACTTGCGCGGCGCTGAAGGACGGGCCAATAACCTTGCCCAGCGCACTATGCTTGCCCTGGGCGCCACCAAGGGTGATCTGGTACCACTCGCTGCCGTTTTTATCGACGCCCAGGATGCCGATGTTGCCGATGTGGTGATGACCGCAGGCATTCATGCAGCCGGAAATGTTGAGGCTGATGTCACCCAGGTCATGCAGGTAGTCGAGGTCTTCGAAACGGGCCTGAATGGCCTGGGCGATGGGGATCGACTTGGCATTGGCCAGCGCACAGAAATCGCCACCGGGGCAGGCGATGATGTCGGTCAGCAAACCGATGTTGGCGCTGCCCAGATTGTGTTCACAGGCCAGGCGCCATAACGCGAACAGCTCGGCCTTGGGCACGTCCGGCAGGACGATGTTCTGCTCATGGGCAATGCGGATTTCGCCGAAACCAAAGCGCTCGGACCATTCGGCAACCGCCTCCATCTGCGTGTCCGTCACATCGCCCGGTGGCGCAGCGACGCCGGGCTTGGTCGACAGCACGACGCTGGCATAACCCGGTACTTTGTGCGGCTGCACGTTACGCAGCACCCAGCGGGCGAACGCCGGGTTCTCGGCCAGATGCGTGCCGAAGTCCAGATGGATGCTCGCCAGCTCGCGATACTCCGGGGCGACGAATGCACTGGCCACCCGCTCGTATTCGGCGTCGGTCAGTTGCGCCGGGCCGTCCTTGAGATACTGCCACTCCTCCTCCACCTCCCGGGCGAACGCTTCGATGCCCAGGGCCTTGACCAGAATCTTGATCCGCGCCTTGTACTTGTTGTCACGTCGACCATGGCGGTTGTAGACGCGCAGCACCGCTTCGACGTAGGACAACAAATGTTGCCATGGCAAACCTTCGCGGATCTGCAGGCCGAGGATCGGCGTGCGCCCCAGACCGCCGCCGACGATCACCCGCAGGAGCATTTGCCCGTTGTCGCCGGGATAAAGATACAGGCCGATGTCATGCATCATGATCGCCGCACGGTCCTGTTCGGCCGAGCAGATGGCGATCTTGAACTTGCGGGGCAGGAACAGGAACTCCGGGTTGATGGTCGACCACTGCCGCAGGATCTCCGCCAAGGGGCGCGGGTCGATCATCTCGTCGGCGGCGACCCCGGCAAAGGCTTCGGTGGTGATGTTGCGTACGCAGTTGCCAGAAGTCTGGATCGCGTGCATTTCCACCTGGGCCAGGCGCTCAAGGATGTCTGGCACCTGGGCCAGTTCGATCCAGTTGAACTGCATGTTCTGGCGGGTGGTGAAGTGCCCGTAGCCGCGATCGTAATCCCGGGCGATGCTCGCCAGCGTGCGCATCTGCCGGACACTCAGCGTGCCGTAGGGAATGGCCACCCGCAGCATATAGGCGTGTTTCTGCATATACAGACCGTTTTGCAAGCGCAACGGCAGGAATTCTTCCTCGCTCAGCTCACCGGCCATGAAACGCTCGACCTGATCGCGAAACTGCGCAACCCGCTCGGACACCAGCGCCCGGTCATAGTCGTCGTACTGATACATCTGGCTACCTCATCAGGATTAGGCACAGAACCCTGTAGGAGCGAGCTCTGCTCGCGATGAGCCTGAGGGCGCCACGGGGTGTCAGGCTTCGCGCGTTATCGTTCACGACCATCGCGAGCGAGCTCGCTCCTACAGGGGGGTTCGTTTTGAGGTAGTGACTATGGACCGGTGCCAATCCGCATTACAGATTCAGCTGACTGTGAAAAAACCATATCAGGGTAAAACCAGCAGGACTATGGCCACTTTTTATCTGATCTGTATAAATCAATTTTTCCTGAGCCTGTTTTGTTTACGCCACGGTTTTTACAGTGCACGGCATTGCAACCGTGGAAGCATTGAGCATGAGCACAACTACTATCAGTCAGGCCTATAACTACAAGGTCGTGCGCCAGTTCGTCGTGGCGACTGTCTTCTGGGGCGTCGTGGGGATGGCGATGGGTGTATGGATCGCCTCGCAACTGGTGTGGCCGCAGATGAATCTTGACCTGCCGTGGACCACCTTCGGCCGGTTACGCCCGTTGCACACCAGCCTGGTGATTTTCGGTTTTGCCGGCAGCGCGCAATTTGCCGCCAGTTACTACGCGGTACAGCGCACCTGTCAGGTGCGGCTGTTCTCCGACAAGCTCGCCGCGTTCACCTTCTGGGGTTGGCAATCGGTGATAGTGGTGATGCTGATCAGCCTGCCGCTGGGCTACACCACCACCAAGGAATACGCCGAAATCGAATTCACCGGCGCGGTGTGGATGACCGTGGTCTGGGTTGCATACGCCGTGGTGTTCTTCACTACCGTGGTGCAACGCAAGACTAAACACATCTACGTCGGCAACTGGTTCTTCGGTGCATTCATCGTGGTCATCGCCATGCTGCACGTGGTCAATCACCTGGCGATCCCGGTGGACTGGTTCAAGTCCTATCCGGTGTATTCCGGGGCCACCGACGCCATGGTCCAGTGGTGGTACGGCCACAATGCGGTGGGTTTTTTCCTGACCACCGGTTTCCTGGGGATGATGTACTACTTCGTGCCCAAGCAGGTCGGGCGGCCGGTGTACTCCTATCGCTTGTCCATCGTGCATTTCTGGGCACTGATCACCCTGTACATCTGGGCCGGCCCGCACCACTTGCACTACACCGCACTGCCGGACTGGGCGCAGTCGCTGGGCATGGCCATGTCGCTGATCCTGCTGGCGCCGAGCTGGGGCGGGATGATCAACGGCATGATGACGCTCTCGGGCGCCTGGCATAAGCTGCGCACCGACCCGATCCTGCGCTTTCTCGTGCTATCCCTGGCGTTCTACGGCATGTCGACCTTCGAAGGGCCGATGATGGCCATCAAGACGGTCAACGCCCTCTCCCACTACACCGACTGGACCATCGGCCACGTACACGCCGGCGCCCTCGGCTGGGTGGCGATGATCACCTTCGGCGCGACCTACCACATGGTGCCAAAAGTCTTCGGACGCACGCAGATGCACAGCACGCCGCTGATCAACCTGCACTTTTGGCTGGCGACCATCGGCACGGTGCTGTACATCGCCTCGATGTGGGTCAACGGCATCACCCAAGGCCTGATGTGGCGGGCGATCAACGACGATGGCACGCTGACTTACTCCTTCGTCGAAGCCCTCCAGGCCAGCCATCCTGGCTTCCTGGTGCGCTTCATCGGCGGTCTGTTCTTCCTCGGCGGCATGTTGCTGATGGCGTACAACGTGTGGCGCACGGTGTGGGTGTCGGACCTGAAAATGGCACAGCGCGAGGCGCAGATAGCCTGATGATCGAGCTTGCGCTGAATGTACTGGGAGTGGTGAGTCTATGGCTGGCGGTCGAATACTGCTTGAAGCACCAGACCGCCGAGAGTCTTGAAGAGGCGAGCCTGATTCCGTTTGCCGATGACCCGCAGGTGGCACGGCGGGTGGAGTTGGCGACAGGGAAGACAGTGAAAGCGGTTGCCCCGCCGGAGCTGAAATCAGGCTGGGGCAACCTCGATATCTGATGCACTACCCATCAATGCTGGTTATCCGCGCTCCCGAGGAATCAGGCTCTGCAACTGCTGCGCCAAAAAATCCCCATCGAAGACAAAGATGTCCGGATCCTTCAAACCGTTGGTCTTGCGCCATTGCCAGGCGTTGGACGGTGGCAGGCACACCAGCGAAACACTGCCGTAGCGCGCAGCCGTAAAGCCCATCACGGCCACCGAGATCTGTCCGCCGGCCCCCATCACATCCGGCACGAACTCCACCGGCTTGCCAACAATCACAATGGACAGCTTCTCGGTCTTGAATGTCGATGTCTCGACAGGAATGCTCGGGCCCGAGGCGACATAGGCTTCGCGGATCACCTCCAGCAGGTTGGGGGCCTGCACCGGCTCCAGCCACTGCTGGATCTGATCGAACAGGTCACCAATGCGCGTCGCCCATTCGGCCGACTGCGACTCGAACACTTGCTTCTTGTGCGCTTCGCTTTCTGCATAGTGGCGAAGCATTTCGCCCAGTTGCTGTACGTCATCCATTGCGGTGTTCCTTTGATTGCAGCGGTGCTACGGACATTGAGCATGGCAGATGTGTGATGCAGGTGTGCGACTAACAGCCGGGAGGTACGTCGGCGGTGGCGTTCGCCCTGGGCGAATGACTCAACCGGCCTTGGGCGGGCGACGCAGGCGCGCCATGCTCAAGGTGTCCACCAATACGCCGTCGCGAACGGCGTAATCACGGAACAGGCCCTCGGTTTCGAAGCCGAACTTGCGATACAGCGCTATGGCCGCTTCGTTGTCGGCATACACCGAAAGCTCGATGCGCTGCAGGTTCATCCAGTTGTCGGCGATATCCAGCGCCGTCGCGAGCAGCTTCGAGCCCACGCCCTTGCCCTGCCACGCCACCGCAACGCCCATGCCAAAACTGCCGGCATGGCTGCGACGAATGCGTGAGAACTGCTCCAGGCCGATGTTGCCGATGACCGTGCCTTGATGCAGGGCCACCAGTTTCACCAGGCGCTCGTTATCCAGCGCCAGGCGACTGCGCCAGAGTTCGGTGGACTGAAACGGCATTTGCAGGGTCTGCCGGGCGATCTGCGGGTCGTTGTACAGCGCCGTGATGCCTTCGATGTGGGACTCGTTGTAGCGCTCGAGGGTGATGACGGGTTCAGTGGCTGGCATGGGTGGATCATCCTTGAAGCAGACATGGCCGTTCACTCTATAACGCTACCTTCGGGTGTGGCGAGAACCAATGTGGGATCGTGCTCAGCTTTCGAACCACTCCCGGCGCTCGCTGAAGGTGTTTTCAATCAACTCGACGAGCATCCGTACCTGCGCGTCGTGCTCGGAATGGACGTTGACCGCCATCCACACCTGGCGCTGCATCGACTGGTCAAACAGGCCCGGCAAGGCAATCAGCCCGCGGTCGAAGTGGCTCATGTAGTGCGGCAGCAGCCCGATGCAGGCACTGCAACGGACCATCTCCAGCATCAATTCGTAGGATTGCAACTGCACCGCTCCGGCCAGGCGCTGATCGACCAGCGCATTCCACGGCCGGAAGCTTTCAACCTGGCAGTCCTGCCGCCATTGCACCAGGAGAAAATCGGCCAGGTCATCCAGGCAATCCGGCCTGGAAGCGACCCGCGAGTAGCGCTTGGCAATGTGCGGCAGGTAATCCAGTCGCGCCAGCAGTCGTGGTTCAGTGGTGGCAAAGCTCGGCCCCGGTAATGGCGATCCGGTCTCGCCCAGCCACACCACCACGTCGGCGCTGACCGCTTGCAATGACAATTCACTGTCGAGCGTGATGATGTCCAGCCGCACGCTGGCATTGCGCCGCAGCATTGCCACCAGGTCACGTCCGAGAATGTCATGCAGGATCGAATCCGCCACGGCCAGCCGAATCAACGGCTGTTCGATCACCGGCAAATTGCGCTCATGGGCCAGGGCGATCAATTGTGCGTGCAGGCGCAAGCCATCGCGACTGAGGCTCAAACCATTGTCTGAATGATTGAACAGCGAGCACTGGAGCTGCGTCTCCAGCTGCACCAGTTGCCTGCGCAGGCGGGTGGCCTTGAAGTTGAGACTGCGGGCGGCCTGCATGAAGCAACCGCAACGGACGCTGACGATGAAACACTGCGCCAGTTCAGGGTCGATAGCCGCTGCCAACTGACGCCAGGACGGTTTTTTATCGATGGCTACGCGATACTCGACAGCCCCCTGGTGGGCGCTGATTTCCATGAATGACATCGAAGACTCCCTGTCGATCTGACACTGACAGCTCTATCCTGCGGATCGTTCATGAACCTGCTGTGACAAGGACTCAGGCGCTGGGTGTCTGGCGAAAGCTCACCGCCAGGCGATTCCAGCTGTTGATGGTGGTGACGGCGATGGTCAAGTCGACCATTTCGCTTTCATTGAACTGCTCCCGGGCCTGGGCGTAGACATCGTCCGGCACATGGCTTTCGGAGAGCAAGGTGACCGCCTCGGTCCAGGCCAGCGCGGCTCTTTCCCGCGGATTGAAAAAATTGCTGTCGCGCCAGACCACAATGGAATAAAGACGCCGGTCGCTCTCGCCCAGGCGCCTTGCATCCACCGAGTGCATGTCGGTGCAGAACGCACAGCCGTTGAGCTGCGAAGCACGAATCTTGATCAGGTGCAGCAGCGCCGGTTCGATGCTCAAACTGCTGGTCAGGGCCTCCATGGCGATCATGGCTTTCATCGCTTTGGGGGAAGCGCTGTAGTAATCCAGACGGGGGGTCATGGAGCGGCCTCATGGATCGGACAGGTTTGTCCAAGGTAGGGGTTGGCACAGCAACGTTACAGATCCAATTCGGCGAAAAATCCGTGGACCAGCGAAAAGCACGCCAATTGGCGGTTTTTGCGCCACGCAACTTCTGCGTGGCGGCTCATGCGCGTAATCTGGCGCACAGTCTTTGCCTCGTTCACCCAAGGAGCCTTGCCGGTATGGAACTACATGTTGTCATCAACGGCCGCAAGGATCTGGCGGGCCAGTTGTATAACCAACTGCGCAGCGCCATTGAATCCGGTCGTCTGGCAGCAGGGACGCAACTTCCACCGAGCCGCTTGCTGGCCGAACAGCTGGGCATTTCGCGCAAGACCATTTCCGATACCTACGCCCAGCTCACCTACGAAAACTTCCTCACCGGGGTGATTGGCAAAGGCACCTACGTCAACGCGCGGGTGTCGAAAGTCGAGCGCAAGCAGAACCCTTCGGAGCTGGCCGGTTACGAGGTGATCGAATCCTGGCGCAATCTGCCGGTGTTTCTGCGTCACCCGACACTGGAAGGCTCGCTGCGCTACGACTTTATCGGCGGCGCCACCAGCAAGGGCCAGTTTCCCCAGGACGACTGGCGGCGTTGCACTTCCCACGCCTTGCGCCAGATCGCCGCGTCCAAGGGCTTCTACAGCCTGCCGGAGGGTTTGCCGGCCCTGCGCAATGCCATCGCCCGGCATATCGCGTTCTCTCGCGGGGTCAACTGCCAGGACGAAGACGTGGTGGTGTGCAACGGCGCGCAGCAGGCCCTGGACCTGATTTCCCGGGTGCTGACTCGCCCGGGCAGCATCGTCGCCATGGAAGATCCCGGTTATCCGCCGGCACGCCTGCTGTTCGGTACCCACGGCGCTACGGTGATCGGAGTGCCAGTGGACGCCGAGGGCATCCAGGTGGACAGGATCCCCCTTGGGACACGGCTGATTTACGTCACCCCTTCCCACCAGTTCCCGCTGGGCATGCCGATGAGCCAGGAGCGCCGTGTTGCGCTGCTGGCCAGGGCCCATGAACTGGGCGCGATCATCATCGAGGACGACTACGACAGCGAATTCCGCTACGAAGGGCGTCCGACGGACTCGCTGCAAAGCATGGATGAGCGCGGGATTGTCGCCTACGTCGGGACCTTCTCGAAAACCCTGTTGCCGGAACTGCGGCTGGGCTACGCGATCCTGCCGCCGGCCATTCTCGATGCGGTGGTGCGCGCCAAGCAGCTCACTGACCTGCACACCTCCACCCTGCCCCAATGGGCGCTGGCCAAGTTCATCGCCGAAGGCTGCCTGCTCAAGCACATCCGGCGCTGCCACACGATTTACGCCGGGCGACGCGAACGAATCCTGGCACGCATGGCCGGTGATCTATCGCCGTGGCTTGAAGCGGTACCGACCATGGCCGGCTTTCACATGGTGGTGATGTGCAGAGTGCCAATGGATATTCCATTGGTGATCGAACTGGCGAAAAAAGTCGAAGTCGGGCTCTATGCCATCGACAGCTTTTTCTATCAGCAAGCCCCGCAGGCCGGCTTTTTCCTTGGTTTCGGCGCCATTGAAACCCTGGACATCGACATCGCCCTGGATCGTTTGCGGGATATTTTGCAACAAGTTGCCTGACAGATTGGACTGCGGCTTTATCCGGCGATTGGCTATTGGTGGTCCCGGGGGGCAGGCCTATCCTGCATAGGCGTTATCCCTCAATGAGCAGGATACGTCCGGCCTGATTCAGGAGTGTGAGCAATGTTCAACAAAGCGATCAATACCGTAGAGGTGCAGGCCGTCGCCGGCCGCTCGGACGAACTGGGCAAGCAATTGCAAAAGATCGTCGAAAACCTGCGCGAACTACCAGGGTGCGAATCCTATATGGTCGACCGCTGCCCCGAGGACAGCAATCGCTGGACAGTCAGCGCCCACTGGCAGTCGGAAGAGGCCATGCGATCGCATTTCAACAGTCCCCAGGCTCAAGGCTTCATCGATTTGATCGATTGCCAATTGGCCAACGCCGTCGACTTCAACAGCTTTCCGATCCGCTAAGCCCCCCTGTAGGAGCGAGCTCGCTCGCGATGGTCGTCAACGATAACGCGTGCTTGCTGATGAAACGCGGCGTTTCTGAATACA